>NZ_JBSFET010000081.1:0-27749 GCF_053594575.1 Streptomyces sp. NPDC001880 | reverse complement strand
GTACCGATGTGGTCGCCGTGTTCCAGAGCCGTTCCTTTTCGCAGGTCAGGGGCCTTGTGGAACGGCCGGGACGGCGCGGAACGGCTGGAATGCCGATCAGGCTACCGGTGGGACGGCGGTACCCCGAATCTTCATCTCGTCGACGCCGCGAAGGCGCCGTGTGAACTGCCCTCCGGTTGTGCGCCGGTGGGTCTGACGAGGGGTGAAGTCGTGGGCATCATCAGTAAGAAGACAGGTCTTCAGGCGGGTGCCATGGTGGCGGTGGCGGCCGCCGGGTTCGGTCTGATCAGTTTCTCCGGCGGCGAGCAGGCGCAGGCGTTGAGTCCGGCCGCGTACAGCGTGAAGGGGTTCGACACCAGCCATCACAACTCCCACCCGGTCCAGTGGTCGGCGTCCGTGAGGGCGGGGTATTCGTTCGTGTTCCAGAAGGCGACGCAGGGCACTGGTTACCGCGATCCGATGTTCGCGGGTGACTTCGCGGGTGCGTCGCGGGCCGGGCTGATGGCCGCGCCGTATCACTTCTACGACTCCGGGTCCGGTGCCGCGCAGGCCGACCACTTCATCCGCACGGTCAAGGCCGCGGGCTACGACGGGAAGCGTCCGGGGCAGTTGCCGCCGGTGGTCGATCTGGAGAAGATCCGTGGCCGGTGCCCGTCCGGGGTGAACAACGCCCAGGTCGCCGCGTTCCTCACCAAGACCCGGCAGGCGTTCGGGGTGAACCCGATCGTCTACACCTCGAAGGACTTCGCCGACACCTGCCTGCGCGGCAACACCAGCGCCCTCGCCAACAGCCCGCTGTGGCAGCCCCGCTACGAGAGCGGGACGCGTGAGCCCGCTCCGGTCGGCGGCAGGTACTGGTCGATCTGGCAGTACACCGAGAACGGCTCGGTACCCGGCCTGCGCGGCAGGGCCGACATCAACGTCTACAAGGGCACACTGACCCAGCTCCGCGCGCTCGCCCACCTCGCCCCCGGCCAGACGCCCACCGGCCCCGGCGCGGGCACATCAACGCCCGCCACAGGCAACGGTGCCGGGGCGGGGACTGGTGCCGGTGCCGGGACTGGGGCGTCTGCTCCGTCCACGGCCGTCTGGCCGCTGCTCAAGAACGGCTCGCGTGGCGTGAACGTCACCACCGCCCAGCACCTGCTGACCGCGGCCGGACAGTCCGTCACCGCCGACGGGATCTTCGGCCCGAACACCCGGAACGCGACCATCGCGTTCCAGCGCTCCCACGGCCTGACCGCCGACGGCATCATCGGCCCGAACACCTGGAACAAGCTGACCCGGACCGTGCGTACCGGTTCCAGTGGGCCGGCGGTCAAGGCCGCCCAGGCGCAGCTCGCCGGGTATGGCAACCGCATCGCGGTCGACGGCGCGTTCGGCCCGGCCACCCGGAACGCGGCCACGGCGTTCCAGCGGTCCCACGGTCTGGCCGCGGACGGGATCGTCGGTCCGAAGACGTGGAACAAGCTGATCAACGGCGCGAAGTCCGCCCCGACGCAGCCGGCTCCGACCCAGCCCGCTCCGGCGAACGGCAGGCTGACCCAGCGGCAGGCGCTCGCGCAGCTCGCCGCGGCCGGGATCAAGGCCCCGGTCGGCCGGACCTCCCTCGAAGGCGTCCGCGCCCGCACCATCCAGGGCGTCATCGCTCTGAAGAAGGCCAGCGGCGGCTGCACCATCACCATCACCGGCGGCACCGAGTCCGGCCACAGCACCAGGGGCACCCGCTCCCACGCCAACGGCTACAAGCTTGACCTGCGTACCCGTGACGAGGGCCGCTGCGTGACCAACTGGATCAAGACCACCCAGCGCAAGGGCGCCCCCCGAGGCACCGACGCCCGCTGGCACGGCACCCTCAACGGCATCACCGCCGAATACGTCTACGAGGTCCCGCGCAGCGGCGGCATCCACTGGGACATCACCTTCATCTGATCCCGCCCTCCCCGCCCTCGCCTCAGCGGCGGCCCGGGGCAGCCGCCGCGCACCATCCCGCTCTCCCTCCTCTTCCCGGCCCCCGGGCCGCGCCCGCCCCTGCGCGGCCCGGTCCGGCCGGACCCACACGACACGAAAAAGGGAACACCGCCATGAACCGCACTCCCCGTACTTTCTGGGCCACCCTCACCACCGCCGCCCTCACCGTCGCGGCCTTCGCCACGCTCGGTACGCAGGCCCCCGACACCGCCACCGCCAGCAGCAGCGGCGACCCGGCAGCCTCAGCCGCCCGCTCCGCCACCCCCGCCTCCCAGGACCAGCAGCAGTGGCCCACCCTGCGCACCGGCGCCCAGGGCAGCACGGTCACCGCCCTCCAACAGCTGCTCACCGCCCACGGGCACTCCCTGACCGCCGACGGCGCGTTCGGCCCCCGTACCGCGGCCGCCGTCCAGGCATTCCAGACCAACCCGGGCCTCCAGGCCGACGGCATCGCCGGCCCGAACACCTGGAACGCCCTGACCACCACCCTGCGCACCGGCGCCCAAGGGGGCGCGGTCACCGCACTCCAGCAGCTCCTCACCGCCCGCGGGCACTCCCTGACCGCCGACGGCGCGTTCGGGCCCCGTACGGAGGCCGCCGTCCAGGCCTTCCAGACCGAGCAGCGCCTCCAGGCCGACGGGGTCGTCGGCCCGGACACCTGGAAGGCTCTGGTCACCGCGCCCGCCGGCGCCCGGCCCGGCACCGGCACCGGCGCAGGCCAGAACGCCCGGCCCGGCCCTACCGGGTACTCGTTGAAGTTCACCAAGAACCAGAACCACCCGATGTACTCGACCCTCGCCCTCGTCCACAACGGCAAGGCGGTCAAGAGCTACCGCGCGAACTCCGGCATGGGCAGCAAGGACACCTGCCTCTCCAACGAAGGCTGGCTGCCCGACGGGACCTACAAGGTCAAGGGACACGAGACCAACCGCGGAGGGTGGAACTACAACCCCAATGTGCAGATCCAGGGCTACGCCATCCAGCTCGAGGACAAGACCTGCACACCCAAGGCCGGTCAGAAGCCCGTCACGCGCACCGACATGTTCATCCACAGCGAGATGCTCGCCGACGGCACGCAGGCCATCGACGTTCCCCTCAAGGACGACGACTTCTGGCGCTGGGACGCCGACTTCGACTACAAGTCCAACGGCTGCATCAAGCTCACGCCCACCGATCTCAAGGACCTGTTCTCCCGCCTCGACAAGGCCGGCTGGCCAAGCAACCTGACCCTCCAGGTCGGCTGACACCCGCACCCCCAATGCCTGGTGGGGCGCTTCCTCAGCGGCACAACCACCGGTTCCAAGGGTCCGCCGAGGAGAGGGGGGCGCAGCCGGGCGAGAACCGAGCACGCCCCGGGCACGCAATTCGTCAAGGTTGGACAAGCGCTTTCCGGGGAGAGCATCGAGCAGGTCGGCCTGGGCGGCGCGGATGCTGTGCGCGGGAGCCTGAGGCCGCCGGCCGACCGTGGACGGGCTGCGGCCGAAATCGGCGGCAATCGCACGGACCGTGGCCTTCTCCCGCAGTCAGTCGGCGATGTGGATGCGGATCGCACACCCTGAACCGGGGTGTGCGACAACCGCTGGAACTCAAGGACGTGATCCGGGGGCCCTTGACCTCGGTCGTGGACGGGACCTCCTCCGCCGCACGGCCAGGGACACACCGGCCGCGTACGCACAGGAGTCAACAGCAGCCTGCAGGAACCAGCAGGAACCACCAGGAGCTAAATCGAGCCAGTTCGTGAAAGCGGGCAACGTCGTGCTCCGGGCCGAATGCTCCCTGCCGGGCGCCGTGTTCCGCGCCCACCGCGCCCCTCCCGCACGCTCCTCTCCGGAACAAGAACCTGAAGCTGGGCGCCTGGCGTCAACCCCGATGACGGCCGTACCCGATGTGGTTGCCCACCGCCACGGACGACCTGGCGACAGTCCGGAAACGACCAGAATCCGGACGGGGACCGCCACCCGGGATGGGTAACGTTCGACGGGTGCGGTAGTCGTTGCCACGGGGACGAGGTGAGGGCAGTCAGCGGCATTGTTGTCCATCTGCCGTGGGTGGGCGGTGACATCGCGGGGGCGCCGGGCAGTGCCCCGGTGACCTTGCGGCTCGGCCCGGGGGAAGTGGCGCGTTTCGGGCGGGGCTCGCCGACGATCCCGGTGGAGCTGCGCCTCGACGACGAGGCCATCTCCCGGCTGGCCGGCGAGATCCGGGTGACCGACGACCACTGGCAACTCAGCAACCACAGCGCGACCCAGAGCTATCTGGTGGAGAACCCGGAGGGAGCGGGAGAGTATCTGCGGGTCCCGCCCCGGCGGGTCGGCGCCCCCATCCCCTTCGAGTTCTCCCGGGTCGTGCTGCCCACCCGCCGCGGCACCACCGTCGCCTTCCAGGTGTTCGCACCCGACCACGTCTATCTGGACCCCGACGGCATCACGGGCCAGTGGGGCAGCCGCACCGTCATGGCGTACTCGCTGGACGAGACCGCGCTCTACTTCCTGGTCCTGGTCGCGCTCTGCGAGCCCCGGCTGCGCGACGAGTCGCCGGTCGCGGTGCCGACCACCCCGCAGATCGTCGAACGGCTCAGGGGACACGCCGCGTGCGGTCAGTTGAAGGCACGGGCGGTCAGCTCGCACATCGACTACCTCGCCGAGGAGAAGATGCGGATCAGCGCTCCGCCCGAGCACGGATCCGGCGGAGCGCGCCGCAACGGGAAGCGGGAGGCCCTGGTCGGGACCGCGCTGCGGTTCGGACTCGTACGGGAGGAGCATCTGGCGCTGCTTCCGCCCCGAGCCACGACGGGCCTCCGGGACCGGGAGACGGACCGGACCGGAGGGGGAGACGGTGCGCGGCCGGGGCGACACATCGGGAAGTGACCGTACTGAGCCGCTCCCGCGCGGCTACCGGATCGGCGGGTGGGAGGTCACCGAGCCGATCGCGTCCGGCGGTTGGGCAACGGTGTACGCGGGCCGACCGGTCGACCCCGCACAGGAGCCGGCGGAGGTCGCGCTGAAGATCCTCCCGACCTCGGGGCTCGCCCCGCGCCAGGCCCGCAAGGTCGCGGAGACTGCCCGGCGGGAGGTCGAACTGGACCGCCGGGCCGGCCATCCGAGGCTGATCCGCCTGCTGGACTCCGTTGTGATCAGCGATCCGGACCGGGCGTTCCTGGACGGTGCGATCGTGCTGGTGATGGAGCGGGCCGAGCGCAGTCTGCGGGACCTGTTCGACACCGGAGTCGCGGAGGCGGACGTCGCCCGGCTGTTCGCCGAGATCTGCGAGGGCCTGGCCCATCTGCACGACAGCGGCTGGGTGCACGGCGACCTCAAGCCGGAGAACATCCTGGTGATGGCCGACGGTGCGCTGAAGCTCTCGGATTTCGGACTCGCCACCGAGCTGACCGGCACCGACGGCACCCACGGGTACGCGCCGCCGATGGGGACCCTGGACTACCTCCCGCCCGAGCGCTGGCAGGCCCCGCTCGGCGAGCACGGCGTGGAGATCCGGCCCAGCACCGACATCTGGGCCCTGGGCATCATGGTCCACGAGGTGTTCGCCTCCGGCGCCTCGCCGTTCCCCGGTGCGACGCCGATGGCGCGCGGCGCGGCGGTGCAGGAGTACGCCGACGGGCGTGCACCGCTGCGGATCGACGGCGCGGTGCCGCCGTTCTGGCGTGCCCTGGCCGCGGACTGCCTGGCTCCGACCCATGCCGACCGCGCCGCGCACAGCGCCGAGAGCCTTCTGGCGCGCATCACCGCCCGACCGGCGCCGCCCCGCCCGGCACGCCGCCGTTGGGCGACCCGCGCCGCCCTGGTGACCGGCGCGGTGTGCGCGGTGGCCGCGACGGTCTGGTCGTACGCCGCCGGTGACTCCAGGTCCGGCGCCGGGGACGAACCACCGGGCCGGCTCACGGTGTTCAACGCCGACGACGGCTGCCGCAACCGTACGGACCGCAGCCCGCAATGCGGTCTCGGCCTGGCGATCGACCCCCTTCGGCCGTACACCGTCGACAACGTCGTACCGACACGGGTGTGGCACGGCGACGTCCTCGCCGTCGACTGCCGCCTCCCCCAGGGGGTGCCCATCATCGACGAGTCGGACGCCAGCTCCACCGAGTGGTACCGGGTCCGGCTGCCGCCGGGCTCCACCGCCTCCTCGGCCTGGCTGCCCGCGGTGCGTACAGCTGACCATCCCCGGGTTCCCGACTGCCCTCGGCCCACACCCGTTCGTTGAGTGCCGGTGTTCGCGCCCGCTCGCCGAATGCCGGTGTTCGCACCCGCTCGCCGAATGCCGGTGTTCGCACCCGCTCGCCAAGTGTCGGTGTTCGCGTCGCGGGCTGTCACTCCGGATCGTTCCGGATGTCCTGCCCGACGGCCCGGCGGCTACCTTGCGGACCCACAGCCACCGCAGAAGAAGAGGGACCAGCCCATGCGCGGCACGCGCTCGCTCCTGCTCGGCGGGGTCTTCGTCCTCGCCTCCCTGGCCGCGCCGCCCGGTGCCCTGGCCGCCGATAACGGCTCCGCGTCCCCCGTGCGGGTCGCCGATGCCACCCAGAGCTTCCGCAATCAGGCCACGGGCCGTTGCATGGACGACACCGACAACGGCTTCCGTACCTGGAGCTGCAACGGAAGCAATCCACAGCTGTGGGACGTGAAGGTCTGGGGCGACGGAACGCGCCAGCTGCGCAACGTCAACACGAACCGCTGCATCGAGGACAGCGACAACGGGTTCCGCACCGTCGACACCTGCAGCTCCAGCCCGGAACAGAGCTGGTGGATCAAGGTCTGGGACGACGGCACCGTCCGCTTCCAGAACCAGGCGACCCTGCGGTGCATCGACGACAGCTCCCTGGGCCTCCGCACCTGGCCCTGCAACGACACCCCGTACCAGAGCTGGTTCTGACACCCGCTTCACCGCTGAGCGGGCTCCCTACCCCCCCATCCCACAAGGCTATTCCGACGCGAAGGAGCAGTCAGGTGCGTGGCTCGACCGAACGACGACGTGCGATGTGGAGATCGGCGGTCCTGCTGGTCGTGGTGACCGTGACCGGCCTCGGCAACCCGGCCTTCGCCAAGGGCGGGGGCGACGTGCCCGGCCCGCTCGGCAACACCGCCCCGGCCACGCTGTTCTGCGACATCCCGCCGGACCGTGACATCGCCGTGACCCGCAAGGTGTACGAGGTCGGGCAGCGCCGCGGCGTGTCCGACAAGGTGATGCTCGCCGGCTTCGAGACGGGCTGGGTCGAGTCCCGCATGAACAACCTGGCGTGCGGGGACCGGGATTCGCTCGGTGTCTTCCAGCAGCGGCCCTCGATGGGCTGGTGCGAACCCGCCCAGTGCCTCGACGTCGACTTCGCGGCGAACAAGTTCTTCGAGGTCGCCCAGCAGATGGAGCCCGACTGGGCCACCGCGGGCGAACTGGCCCAGGCCGTCCAGCGCTCCGCCTACCCTGAGCGCTACCCCCAGGCGGAGGGCTACGCCCGGGAGCTGATGGCCGAGGCCTTCCAGCCGTACGGCACGATCGGGACGAAGTACGCCGCCCTGGGCGGCCCAGGCGGCCCGCTCGGCCCACCGGTCCGCGCCGAGGAGAACTCCTCGCTCGGCGGGCGGTTCCAGCTCTTCCGGAACGGGATCATCCTCTGGCACCCCGACGAGGCCCACGCGATCTACGGGGACATCCTCACGAAGTTCTGGGACACCGACGCCGAACGCCGCTGGGGCTTCCCCACGACCGACGAGGCCGACGCGGCACAGGCACCCGACGGAACCCGGGGCCGCTACCAGTTCTTCGAACACGGCCTCTTCCTCTGGTCACCGCAGACCGGAGCCCACACAGTCCACGGCGCCATCTACGACGCCTTCCACGCCGCCGGACACGAAACCGCACTCGGCTACCCCCTCAACGACGAAATCGACGAAGCGGGCGGCAAGGCGCAGAAGTTCCAGAAGGCCACCATCCACTGGAACCCCGACCGCGGCACCTGGATCACCGACAACTAGCGGTACCCCGTCGCCACTTCCGATCCGCACTTCCGACCCTGAGCTCCCGACCCTGAGCTCCCGATCCCGAGCGCCCGATCCCGAGCGCCCGACCCTGAGCGCCCGACCCCGAGCGCCCGACCCCGAGCGCCCGACCCCGAGCGCCCGATTCCGACCAGGAGGTCATGTTGAGCGAGCACCGTCCCACCCGCAGGAACGTCCTGAAGGCCGCGGGCGGCCTCTCCGCCGCGCTGGCGCTCGGCGCCGGTGGCGTCCTCGCGACGGCCACGGCGGCGAGCGCCGCCGGTGACGGCTTCGGGCTGCGCATCGTGGACCGCAACGAGAACGATCCCCGCATGAAGTACTACCGGTTCCAAACCAGCGCGATCGGCTGGAACCCCGGCGTCAACGTCCTGCTCCCCGACGGCTACGACACCAGCGGCCGCGCCTACCCCGTGCTCTACCTCTTCCACGGCGGCGGTCTCACCTCGGACTTCATCGAGTTCGACCGCGCGGGCGTCCGCGACTGGACAGCCGGGAAGCCGATCATCGTCGTGATGCCCGACGGCGGCCACGCCGGCTGGTACTCCAACCCGGTCAGCTCCAACACCGGCGCCCGGAACTGGGAGACCTTCCACATCGCCCAGCTCCTCCCGTGGATCGACGCGAACTTCCGTACGTACGCCGAGTACGACGGCCGCGCCGTCGCCGGGTTCTCGATGGGCGGCTTCGGCGCGCTGAAGTACGCCGCGAAGTACTACGGCCACTTCGCCTCGGTCAGCGCCCACTCCGGCCCGGCCAGCCTGCGCCGCAACCTCGGCGCGGTCACGCACTGGGCCAATGTGTCCTCCGCCGCCGCGGACCTGGCGGGCGGCACGGTCTACGGCGCTCCGCTCTGGGACGAGGCCCGGGTCAGCGCCGACAACCCGGTCGAGCGCATCGAGAGCTACCGCAACAAGCGGATCTTCCTGGTCGCCGGCACCGGCGGTCAGCCCGTGCCCTGGTTCAGCCAGGTCAGCGAGGACAACGTGCTCCAGGGCCAGCGGGAGTTCCGCGGCCTCCTCGACAGGGCCGGCATCCCGTACGAGGCACACGAGGAGCCCGGCAGCCACGAGTTCCGCGTACCGCTGTTCCTCCGCGACCTCGACGGCATCATCGGACGCCTCCGCAAGGCCTGACCCGGACGGCGGTCGTACCTGACTTCTCACCCCGCCTCCCCCACCCCCATGCACAAAGACACACGGAGGACCGAACATGCCCACCCCATCGCAGCCTTCGCAGCCGGAGCATCGGGCCGCCACCCGCCGGTCGGCGCTCAAGGCAGGCATGGGCTTCGCCCTGGGCGCCGGCCTGTTGGGTGCCGTCCCCGGTGCGGCTGCCGCCGACGACCGGTCGGGCCAGGCCGCAGCCGGGCGCCCCACCGCGCGACTGCTCCAGACCGGCACCCCGCTGTGCGAGCAGCCCGGCGACTCGGCGAGCGCGCAGGGGCTCGGCTCGGGGGACCTGGCGATCCCGTACTACCGGGAGCACGACAACACCTGGGGCTACGTGTTCGGCGACGCGTTCGGCGGGATCGCCCAGGCCGACCCCTATCTCGGCTCCCCGGTGATCCTGAACCAGGCGAACTTCGACGCCTCCGGCGCTTCCCCGATCTCGTTCTCCTGGGCGATGCCGACCGGCGGCGCCGCCGACCAGTGCTTCGACTACGCGCACCGGGCGGACAACGGGCACGGCTTCGAGATCACCCGCATCCCCAACGACTGCATCGAGTTCGGCGGACGCACCTACATCCAGTACACCTCGGTGGCCCTGTGGGAGAACATTCCCGCCGGGTACGACGGCTCGCTGATGTCGGGCGTCGCGTACTCGGACGACTACGGCGTGACCTGGCAGGACTACCCGTACCACTGGGCCGGCGACACCCAGGGGACGAACCAGTCCATGTACGGGATGTGGTCGTACGCGGGCATCGACCCCGACGGCTGGCTGTACATCTTCTCCAAGCGCTGGAACGGCACGCACTCCAACACCGCCGACGGCGGAGCGATCCAGCTGTTCCGCATCCGGCCGGACGAGTTCCGTGCGGGCAACTTCGGGGCCCAGGAGAACTGGGCCTTCCTGGACGGCCGCTGGCAGTGGACGCGGGCGGTGGGGCCCTCGATCATGCTGTCCGGGAACAGGATCGGGGAGTTCTCCGTCAAGCGGATCGGCAACACGTACTGCATGAGCTACTTCGACGTGGACGACTACTCGATCTGCACCCGCACCGCGCCCCGCCCGGACGCCGTCTGGTCCGCTCCCAAGCCCCAGATCGTCGGCGACGGCCTGCCGCCGCACCACTGGGGCAAGCCCCAACTGCCGTTCCTCTACGGCGGATACATCCACCCCGGCAGCGCGAGCGCCACGTCCCTGACCCTGATCGCCTCGCAGTGGCAGTCGGTCAACCAGGGAAAGACGCCCTACCGCGTCCTTCAGTACGACGGCATCCAGCCCTGATATCCCCCTCTCGCACCATGCGCCCGGAATCAGCCATTTCGGAAGGGCCACGGGTTCGCCGACCGTGGCCCCGTACGCCTTGCCCCGCCCCGGCCACCGGACTGGGCCCCTGCTTCCGCTCGAACGCGACGTGGCATGGCAAGCAAGAGCCGAAGGGCTGGCCAAGACGCAAACGCAAGCCGCGGTACAGATAACTGGAGCAACCTCTATCTAGCCACTGACATGTCACCTGACGATCAATATTGGGCAGTTGGCCAGCACTGGCGCATTTGCGTGAGTGCGCACGTATGCCGCCTGGTCGCCGGACCGAATCCCTGGTCTGCTGTACGCAGTCAAGTCGTCGCCCGCACAGGGCGGGCAGGACACGGGGGGAACAGACCAGATGAACACAATGAAACGCATTGCCACGGCCATGGCCGCGAGCGTGCTGATGGTGGGCACACTGCTGGCCATGACGGGCTCGCCAGCTGCAGCGCAGGACAACGGACTGGCCGAGGTACGCAGCACAGTCGCTTCGGTGATGGGCGCCGACGTTGCGGCCAAAGGCCGTCAGATCGATGCTACGACCATCGACTTCAACGGGTTCACCGCGACCAAGGCCACGCCCGGGCTCCAGCTGACCTGCCGGTACGGGTATCTGTGCATGGACGTCCGGGGCACGGTCTTCAACTACTACACCTGCCGCTCGTGGACCGTTTCCAACTGGTGGGGGACCGGACCGTGGATCAACAACCAGACCAAGGGGACAGTCGCCCGGTTCTACGGGAAGTCGGGCAACGAGCTGTGGAGTTCGACCGCATACAGCTCCGGCACGGCGGACTGGGCTCCGGTGTATTCACTGCGCCCCTGCTGATCAGGACCGGGGGAGCGAAGCGGGTGCCGTCCACGTAACGGCCTCACCCGTCGACAGGCACGTCGGGGCGTCACCGATCACCGCGGTGGCGCCCCAAGCCGTGTACCGCCTCCGGGCTCGTGCGTCCCGGAGCACGACCTGACTCTCACTACCGCTGCGACCGACCCCGGAGACGCGCCAGAGGCCCCGGCAGCACTCCCGGCAGGCGGCACCCACCCCTATGCCTTGGCCGCGCACTCGGCCCAGAGCAGCTTCCCGCCCTGCCCCGGCAGTCCGCCCCGCATCGGGTACGCGCCCCAGGACTCCGCGTAGAGCGTGACGAGATACAGTCCCCGCCCCCGCTCGGCCAGTTCCTCCGGTGTCCGGGCGCCCCACCGGAACGGGGCGGGGATGTGCGGATCGGTGTCCCAGACGCTCAGCCGGATGCGGCTGCGCCCGGCGTCGCGCAGGCGCAGGGAGTACGGCCCCGAGGAGTACAGGTAGGCGTTGGTGACCAGCTCACTGGCCAACAGCTCCGCGACCTCGGTGAGTTCACGCATGCCGTGCACGCGCAGGACGTTGCGGAGGGTGGCGCGGGCGACGCCGGGGGCGCGGGGATCCTGCGGGAGTTGGAGGGTGTATGTCCAGGGCGGGGATACGGTGGAACCAAGCATGGAAGTCTCCGTTCACGGGAGGAAGTTGGATCGCGGATTTCCGGTTGCCCGGTGACGAGGCCGCTCCGTCGAGCGGGGTACTTCCGGGCGGGTGGCCTGAGACCGAGACTAGACTCGCGGCAAAGAGGTTTTGCCAGATCGCGAGAAAATATATGCCGATTCCCTCGTGTGAGTGACAGCCCGACCAGCCCCACATCAGGAGGAGTTCGATGGCAGCGAGGCCAGCACTCACGGCCCGTCGCAGTCGTCTTGGAGCTGAGCTCCGCAAGCTCAGGGAGCAGGTGGGGATGACCGCGACCGAGGCCGCGAAACGGGTGGGAACCAGCTCAGGACAGTTGAGCAATGTGGAGTCCGCCCGTTTCGGCGTGAGCCCCGAACGGGTGCGTGCCATGGCGCACGTCTACGCCTGCTCCGACGACGCGTACGTCAATGCGCTGGCCGCCATGGCGATGGAGCGGTCATCCGGCTGGTGGGAGCAGTACCAGGGCATCCTCCCGCCAGGGCTGCTGGACCTGGCAGAGTTCGAACACCACGCGGTCGCCCTGCGAACCGCCTACACCTGCCACATCCCAGGGCTGCTCCAGACCCCGGAGCACGCCCGCGCCGTGTTCGGCCAGGTCGTACCGCAACTGACTCCGCCAGAGATCGAGCACCGCGTCTCCCACCGCATCAAGCGCCAGGACGTCATCTACCGGGCATCTCCCGTCACATACTCGGCCGTCATACACGAGGCGGCTCTCCGAATGAGGTTCGGCGGACGCGACGCAGCACGCAAGCAGCTGGAGCACATCTTGTCGATGAGCAGCCAGTCGCACATCACCGTCTCCGTGATCCCGTTCGACGCCGGCGCCTACCCAGGATCCGGACAATCGGTCGCGTACGGGCTCGGCCCGACTCCTCAGCTGGACACGGTGCATCTCGACCAGTCCCACGGGCCGGTGTTGCTGGACGCCGAGCATCAGCTGCTGAAGTACCGCACGCTCCTCGACCGGATGGAAGCCGTCGCGCTCACCCCGAAGAAATCGCAGGACTTCATCCGCCGTATCGCACAGGAACTGTGAAAGGACACCGCCGTGCCCACATCCCCCTGGCAGAAGTCGTCGTACTGCGGGGAAGGAGATGCGTGCATACACATGTCCGCCTCGCCCGCGCGCACCGTTCACCTCACCGAATCCGGCGACCCCACCGGGGCGATACTCCGCACCACCCCCACCGCCTGGGCCGCCCTCGTGCGCGCCATCAAGGAGGAACGCGGCCTTGGCCGACGCCTCGGAACTCCCACCAACCTGGCCTGAAGGAAGCGAAGATGCCCTCCGTCACATGGCAGAAGTCGTCCCACTGCGCACAGGGCGAGGCATGCATACACGTGGCTGAAGCCGAAGCCGGCACGGTCGGCGTCATCGAGAGCGGCGACCCCACCGGGGCAATACTCCGCACCACCCCCACCGCCTGGGCCGCCCTCGTGCGCGCCATCAAGGAGGAACGCACCCATGACTGACACCCCCGGCATCCCCACCGACCTCACCTGGGTCCGCGCCGCGCCCGAAGGCTCGGAGGGCCCCGGCCCCTGGATCGAGATCGCCTTTGGGCCGGACGAATTCGTCTACCTCCGCGAGACCGGGGATCCCACCAACATCGTCACAACCACCCGGACGAAATGGGTGGCCTTCACCAAGGGCGTCATGGCGGGCGAGTTCGACCACTTCGCCGAACCCGCCGACTAGGACCTGTGCCTCACAACCGAGATGGAGAACCGGCGTCCGCCCAGGCCCGGGCGAACCGTTCGTGCGCGGGCCGAGGCACGTCAGCCGGAGGCGTCGGCGCGGGGCGCGGGGCCTTCGCCGCGGTGAGTTCCTTGCGGACGGCGCGGTGGTGGCCGAGGGTCCAGGTGTTCCAGCGGCGTACGGTGCGGTCGGCCGGGCGGTCGAGGGCGTGCAGCTGGAGGTGGAGGGCCGCCGCGTCGCGGCCGACGCCGAGGGATGCCGCCACCTCGTCCACCAGGGCCGGGGCGCTGAAGAGCGGGTTGGTCTCGTACTGGCCCGGTGGGACCGGGGTGTCCGCCGAGCGGTCCGCCAGGGCGCGCAGCGCGGCGAGCTGATCGGCGGGTATGTCCGTGAGCTGGTCGAGCAGCCGACGGGCACTCTCCGCGGCCGGGTCGCCCACCGGTCGCTCGGTGAACACCCAGGTGAGGGCGGTGACCGCGGACCGTATCCCCTCGGCGTCCAGCGGTGCTTCCGCCAGGCGTCCGGTGAGCAGGGCGGTGGCCCAGGTCTCGGGCAGGCCGTGGTCCCTGGCCAGCGCGGCGGCATGGCTGCCGTCGTCGGCGTACGGGGTGGCCCCGAGCCGTTCGGACCATTCGGCGGCCATCCGGTCCGCCGCGGCAGTCATGCCCCCGGGGGCCCATAGCTCCGCCGGGTCGGCGGGGACTGCGGCGGAGAGCACGGCGTGCAGGCCGGCGAGGCCGAGACGCACCTTCATCTCGTCGTACGCGTGCACGGTGGTCCGGTCGGCCCTGTACGGCTTGGCGCGGCACAGCTTCAGGTGTGCCGCGTAGTCGTCGCTGCCGGCGAAGCCGTCGAGGACCAGGGCGGCGATCGCGCGCGGCACCCCCGTGCGCCACCGGAACAGGTCCACGGCTTCCTCGGGCACCTGCAGCGGGCCGTGTTCGGCGAGCAGGGCGAGCAGGCGGGGGATCCGGGTGGTGTCGTCGCCCGCGACGGTGCGGATCTCGCATTCCTCGGCACCGGCGGGCGCCGGGTCGGCGGCCCGTTGGAGGAAGGGCACGAGGCTGCTGCGGACCGGGCCGGAGGCCACCGGCACCCCGGCCTCGCGCAGTTCGGCGGTCCCGGGCTCGGGGGCGCGGCCGGTGCGCCAGGTGGTGCCCCGTTCCGCGAACGGCTGACGGCTCCACACGTCGAGCAGCGCGGTCAGTGCCTGCCGGTGCCCGTCCGGGGTGGCGGCGACGACGGCTCGCCAGGCCACGACGTCGGTCCGGCCGGTCAGCACCGCCCACTCGGCCGGGGGCGCGGGCAGGGCCAGCACCCGCACCTCGTCGTCGATCTCGCCGCGCAGATACCGGCCGTCGGCGGCGACCGCGGTGAGCAGGGCCGGCTGCGGCTGCGGCGCCCGCTGCTCGTACCCCCGCAGCCGGGCCAGCAGGCCGTGCAGGGCCGGGACGAGCCGGGTGTCGGGCACCGGGTCGGGCAGCTCGACGACCGGGCCGGAGCGCATGACGGCCACCCGGTGCGACAGCTCCCGGCGGCGGCGCAGCACATCGGCGGCGAGCCGGACGGCGCGTGCGACACCCTGCCGGATCCGGGGGTCGGTCACCCCGGGCAGTCCGTACTCGGCGCCGGAACGCAGCAGCTCGCGGACGGCCTCGTCGGTGACCGCGCGCAGAGCGCGGGAGGAGGGCTCGTCGCGCGGGGTGAGGAAGTGCCAGAAGGCGGGCGGCGGTACGGGCCCGGCCTGCTCGCCGAGGGTGGCCCGGACGGGGCCGCGGTGGCGGCTGCCGGGGAAGCCCCGGACCTGCCAGAGCAGTGAGTTGTCCTCGGCGGCATGGCAGCGGACGGTGGTGCTGCCGACCACGACGGCGTCCTCGCCACCGGCGGGGAGGGCGAGGATGCCCCACGGGCGGCGGCCCCAGATGGTGGTGCGGTAGGAGGCGGTACGGCCGTCGGCGGACTCCAGTACGAACTCGCGGGGCGAGGGACCGGCGTACGGGGTGCGGTAGTTGACCCGGCAGCCGGTGAGGCGGCCGTCCTGGCCGAGCGGGGACGGCGGGGCGCCGGGCGGCAGTTCGGCGAGGATGCGGTGGTCGGGGAAGGGCCTGGTGCCGTCCGGGAACGAGTCGGGGCGGTGGAAGTCGGGCAGGGTGCGGTCGGCGGTGGGCACACCGGTGGCGGGGTCCAGGCGGGCCCATCCCCTGCCGTGGTCCTCGCTGAACACCGCGGTGCTCCAGAAGTCCCGGCCGTCGTACATCTGGTAGTCGCGGTGGCCGATGCCCGCGGTGTCGCCGGGGCGCAGGACGCGCTCGCCGTCGAACCGGCCGCCGCCGTCCGAGGTCTGGAACTGGTAGCCGAGGCCGCCCTGGATGCTGCCGCCGTAGGGGCGCAGCCCGTAGGACTGCTCCGGTTCGAACGTGTCGGCGGGGCTGTTGGACCAGTACGCCGTGCTGACCCCGTTCTCGTCGCCCGAGCCGGTCCAGGCGACGAGGAACTGGCCTCCGACCCAGTGCACCGTGGGATGGCCTGCGCCGTCCGGCAGCTCCAGGGTGTGCTCGCCGCGCCGGCCTTCGTGGTCGACGGCGAACGCGCGGGTCTCCCCGTACACCGTGAGCACCGGCCAGGTGCAGGTGGTGTGCACCGTCTCGTCCGGCCGGAATTCGGCGAGGGCCTCCTCCAGCGCGGTCCAGCCCAGCTCCTCGGGCAGGCCGGAACGCAGGGCACGGGCCAGCGGGCCGGTGAGGTCCAGGGCTTCGAGAGCCTCCTCGATGCCGTCCAGGGCCGTGGCGGTGGGCCGGTCGAGGAGGCCGTGCAGCTCCTCGACGGCCTCGTCGGCGGCGGCGAGCCCGCCGCCGCGCAGCCCGTCGAGCAGCTTCTCGATCCGGCCGTGCACCTCGGCCGCGATGCCGGGATTGTGCGGAAGCCGGCTGATGGCGGAACCTCCCTGGGACCGGAGCCCGGCGTGCACCGTACCTTCGAGCCGGGAGCCGAACACGGGGTCGGCGGCGAGGGCCCTGAGGTCGCGCCGCGCTTCCTTGTCCCAGAACTCCAGGGAGATGGTGGGGCCGGGATCGTGGACGGGGATCCCCTCGGCGAGGCAGACGTCGAGCAGGTCGGCGTCCAGATGCGGCCACCGGTAGCGGTCCTCGTGGAGCCGGACCGGGGTGCCGTCCTCCTTCAACAGCGGCGCGAACCGGGCCACCAGGTCGAACAGCTCGGCGGGCATGGCCTGGCGGCACACCCCACCGCCGGACCTGCGGTGGGAGTACTGCGTGGCGTACCGCCGCAGCCACTCGCCGAGGCCGCCCTCCGGGGTGATCCGGCCGGTCGCGGCGGCGTCGGCGGCCCCGCAGCCGAGAAGCAGCCGCAGCCAGGCGGCCGCGTCGTTCTTCGACTCGGGGAACAGGTCGAGCAGGGCGGTGGCCCGGTCGTCGGCCGGCGGGTGAGCGGCGAGCGGGCCGAGCGCCGCGTCGAGCAGCCGGTCCGGCACGGCCTTGCCGCGGGCGGAGGCGAGCACCTCGCCCAGCACCCGCGCCTCCTCGTCGGCGCCGAGACCGGCCGCACGCGCGGAATCCCGGACCCGGCGGGCCAGATCGGCGGGGAGCTCGCCCGGCGAAGCCGCCCAGACGGCCAGCAGCCGCACGAACTCGCGGTGCGCGTCGCCCGGCGCGAACACCTCGGCCAGCCAGGCCGGGGCGCCGCCGAGCTCGGTGGCGGGAAGCGCGCCGAACCGGGCGAACAGCCGAAGGTTCGCCCACCGCCAGTCGGGGTCGACAGGCAGCCCGTGGGTCCGTTCCGCCGCTCGCGCGTTCGCGTACGCGCGAGCGGCGGAACGGCGGTGCGTCTCCAGCATCCAGTGCCCGATGGTGTCCCAGAACCATGGCAGATGGGCGGCCGGCAGCCCCCGGGCCAGGCGCCCCGCCTCGTCCACGAACCGCCCCGGCTTCTCCCAGGCCCTGTGCCGGCCGCGGTCCGCCTGCTCCAGCACATCACGGGCACCGGCCTCGGCACCGGGGACCCGGGCGCGCGCCCAGTCGACGTACGTCTCGGAGATGCGGTGATTGGCCGGGAGCGGAACGGGAGTTCCGGTGCTGCTGGTCATGTGTACGAGTCTGGCAGGCGGCACTGACAACGAACCGACCAGTTGTCCGAGCGCCTGTATAGGGTCCCGCCATGCCTGCCTTCCGCGACTTCAACTTCAAGCTGCTGGTCATCGAAAAGCTCATGTACCAGGACAAGACACTCACCCCGGCCTTCAGCATCGATGAATGCCTGCGGGCCAAGGGCATCGACGACGCGCAGCTCTACGCTTTCGACAACGATCTCGACTACACGGTGCTGGAAGAGGCCCGCGCCCACTTCGAGGCACTGGAGATCAGCGAGGAACTGCTCGCGACGGTGGACACCTTCCTCGTAGACGGCGGACACCGGGTGTACTACGAGTGCTCCCCGGTCTGGGACGGCGAGGACGACCTGTTCGACGTGGGCTCGCTCGACGACCTCGACCTGTTGCCGAACCTGCGGCGGATCGTGGGCACCCGCAATTGCGGGCTGGGCGTCCCGTTCAAGGCCGAGATCCTCGAAGCCCGGGGCATCATCGCCGACTGAGCCGCAAGCACGTTCTACTCCGGCTGTGGTGACTCCGAGTCAAGTCATCGGACAACGTGTCCGGTCGACGCGGCGCGGGCATGATCAACGGCATGAACGACGAGCCGGGCAGGATCCTCCGCTGGAACTTCTTCATCGGCGGCCACCTGAGTGCGTCGGTGCCCGTACGCCTCGTCGAGCGCACCGACGCCGGGCAGCTGGTGTGGATGGAGAGCGGCACACCGATGTGGCGTACGAAGCTTCCGCGCGGGAGACATCTGCGGGACATCGCCCCGGACGACCGCCCCGTCGGCGGCTACCCGGTGGTCGCCGACCGCTGGCCGATGGGCAACGCGCTCTTCTACCAGCCGGCCGGCGCCGCCCACTCCGTCCTCTGGCTCTTCGGGCGTGGACGGAAGTTCCGCGGCTGGTACGTAAATCTGGAGCGCCGGATCCATCGTGGTGACGACATCGACATCACCGACCACGAACTCGACATCAACGTGGCACCGGACCGGACCTGGAAGTGGAAGGACGAGGAGTCCTTCGCCGAGAAAACCGGCCACCCCGTCTACTGGACGGCCGACGAGGCGTCCGCGATCCGGGACGAGGGCGCCTCGGTTGTCCGACTCGCCGAGGCCGGAACGTTTCCCTTCGACGGCACCTGGTGCGATTTCCGGCCACCGCCCACCTGGACCACGCCGCCCCGGCCGCCCGTTCCCCGCCATCCACTGCTCTGATCGCCGATTGCTCAGACCTGGTTGCGCGCGCTGACCAGGGGATGTGCAAAATTTTCGGACAAGATGGCGGAATGGCAATCATTGCCCGGGGTCACACCCCGTGATACACAGAGTGACCATACATATTCGGTCACACACCATTTCGATCCGTGGGGCAGGGTGGCCGGACCGGCCAAATGTGCGAGATCCGGGTAAAGAGAGCCGTCAAGCCGTCGTACCAGAGCAGTTTCATCAGCGAAGATAGAGAGTGACCCGTGTCGTGTGGCAGGGGCATTGAACTACCCAACAGGGGCGGTGACTTACATGATCCTGGCAGCTGAAAAGGGCGACATCACCACCATCATCGGCGGAATCGCCCCGAATTGGGGCCCGTTCGGGACCTTGGGCAACGAGGCCCGCGTAATGATCGAGGTGGTGATGGCCATCGCCATCCTGCTCTGTCTCGGCATCGCGGTCTGGGGTGCGGCAAAGCAGCGCATCGGCGCGACGGCCCTGCGCGACACGTTCAGCGCCGAGCAGGGCAAGGGGCTGATCGTTGCCGGTCTGACCGGTGTGTTCATCATCGGATCTCTTGGAACCCTGTTCACCATCGTCTACGGAATGGCCGTCTGACCGACTGTCATTCCACGCCAGGGGCAGTCCCGCCCACTCCCACACCATCCGTCCGTCGTGCCCACCGGCAGAGGTTGCGTCTCCCTGATGTCGAGTCACCACACCGCGTCCGCGCGGAAGCCCGCACGGCTACCGTCGTACTACCCGGTTCAGTCAACGGTTGAGGGGGCGTACGCGGCATGAGCCTCGGCGACGAGAACGGCTACGGCAACGACTCAGGCCGTAACGACGATGCATACAGCACCATCGGCGGTACGCGCCAGACCCGTACCCGCCTTCCCGACAGCGAGGGCGGCGACGGCTACGGCGCCCCCCGCCGCCCTGCCCGTAGACCTCGCTCCCTGGTCACGGTGGTCGGTGTGGTCGTCCTCCTGATCGCGGCTATCGCGTTCGCGAACATGGGCGGAGGCGCCGGCAACGACGGCGACGGTTCGGGGAACGGGGGGAACAAGCCGGAGTCGTCGTCCACGGCGGCTACGGGGACGAAGCCGGTGACGGGGAAGAACGGGTCGATCCCGTCGGGGTTCGCCCATGACGAGCAGGGGGCGCAGAGTGCGGCGGCGAACTACGCCGTAGCACTCGGCTCGACCGACATGTTCGACAAAAACCGTCGCCGCGCGGTCGTTACCGCCGTATACGCCCCTAAGGTCGCTGCCGCTCGCCAGGGCGACCTGGACAGGGTGTACTCCGGTCAGGATTTCCTGACCAGCATCGGGCTGAACGCTGATGGCACAACGCCGGCTGGACTCACCTTCATCTCGCGCTCCAACCCGGTCGGCACCAAGGTCGTGAAGTTCAACGGCGACTCCGCAAGCATTTCCGTTTGGTACTCGGCTCTGTTCGGGCTGGCCGGCGAAGGTTCCAAGAACCCCGTCTCCGAGAGCTGGTTCACCAACACGTTCGAACTGGCGTGGATCGACGGAGACTGGAAGGTCACCGACTTCACGCAGAAGGACGGCCCCACCCCCGTCGGCCGTGACCAGGCTGCTTCCTCCGCGGAGGACATGGCCAACGCCGTGGAACAGTTCGGAGGGTTCACATATGCCCGGTAAACGATCCAGCCGAGCCCTTTCGCTCACGGCAGCAACAGCCAGCCTGCAGGTCACTCTCGTACTGCTGGCCAGCCGCGCATTCGCTGAGCCCTCTCCGAGCCCGTCACCCAGCGGTAGCAGCGATGCGTGCGACCTCATCCGCGGCCCCGCCAAGGACTACTGCGAAAGAGGCGAATCCGGCACCTCCACGAACGACCTGCCTTCCACCCTCGACAACTCCCAGGACCCCCTTACCTCCCTCGCCCGCGGCTGCGCCGACGCCGCCGCGTGGATCGTCGGCAAGCTCAGCGAGGCGGTGAAGAGCACCGCCGACGTCGACTTCACGAACACCAAGTTCCTCCAGCAGTACGCGATCGTCTTCGCGGCCTCCACCGTCCTGACGCTCGTCCTGTGGCTGCTCGCCGTGGCCAAGCGGGCGATCCGAGGCGTGCCGCTGACCACCGCGATCTCCGAGGCCATCGGGTTCCTCTGGCTGACGGTCCTCGCCTCCGCGTTCACCCCGCTGATCCTCTACACGGTCGTCTCCGCGACCGACGGCGTCACCGAAGTCATCGCCACCTCCTCGGGCGGGCAGAGCGATGTCTTCTTCGGGTCGTTCGCCGAAGCCCTCAAGAAGGGCTCCGACATCGGCGGCGGGCCGATCATGCTGATCGTCGTCTCGCTCGTGTCGATCCTCGCCGCGGGCGTCCTCTGGCTGGAGCTCGTCATCCGGGCCGCCCTGCTCTACGTCGGCGCCCTGCTCGGCACCGTCGTCTACGCGGGGCTCGTCGACAAGAACATGTGGGGCCACGTCCGGCGCTGGGCGGGCATCATGATCGCGGTGATCATGGTGAAGCCGGTCATCGTCGTCGTGCTCGGGCTGGCCGGTGCGCTCTCCCAGAACGAAGGGCCGAACGCCTTCTCCGCCGTCGTGTCCGGCCTCGCCATCATCCTGCTGGCAATCTTCGCCTCCGCGATGATCTACCGGTTCGTCCCCGGCTTCGGCGACGAGATCCAGGGCGCCCGTACCAACCGCAAGCAGGCCACCGACGGCTCCCAGGCCGCCGCAATGATCAGCTCCCCCGCCGCCCTGGTCTCCCAGGGCATCAAGACCCACAGCAGCCGCAGCGGCCAGAACGGCGGCGACAGCGGCGGTGGCGGTGGTGGCCGGCCCGCCAACGCGGTCAGCGGCGGTGTCGCCGCGCACAGCTCCCGCGGGAGCGGAGCCGGCGGCGGATCTGTCCCCCCCACCGCACCTCCGCCGCGCAGCGGATCGGGGCCGGCCTCCGGAACCCCGCACGGCAGCCGCTCCCACCGAGGTGGCGGATCAGGCAGTTCAGGTAACAACAGCACGGGAGGTGGAGTGCGTTGACAACTCCGTCCCACACGATCGCGCCCCGCCGTACGTATCTCATCGGCCGCGCCCGGCCGAACGCGATCGTCGGCAAGAACCGCGAGACCGGCGAAATCGCCCTGATCATCGCCGGCGCGTTCCTCGGCATGATGAGCGGCCTGATCGTCCAGATCCTGTCCCTGCGGATCGTGCTGCTCACGGGCTTCCCCCTGCTCGCCCTGGCGATCGTGTACCTCCCGTACAAGCACCGCACCTTCTACAAGTGGTTCGAGATCAACCGCAGCTACAAGCGCTCCCTGCGCCGCGGTACGACCTACCGCTCCGGCGCCATGGAGGCGGGCGTCAGCGGCGACGGACGCGAGGTCGAGATCGGACCGCCCCCCGGCATCGGCCGGATCAGCTGGCTCGCCGCCCCCTTCGGCCCGGACGAGATCGCCGTGCTCCTGCACGCCGACCGCCGCACCGTCACCGCCGCGATCGAGATCGAGGGCCCCGGCGTCGGACTGCGCGACAGCGAGGACCAGGAAGCCCTCGTCGACCGGTTCGGCACCCTGCTGAAGCACGTCGCCAACGGGGACGGCTTCGTGACCCGCATTCAGATGCTGGCCCGCACCCTGCCCGCCGACCCCGACGCGCACGCCAAGGACGTCGCCCAGCGCGGTGACAAGACGTCCCCGGGCTGGCTCCAGGATTCCTACGACCAGCTCCAGTCCATGGTCTCCACCTCCAGCGAGCAGCACCGCGCCTACCTCGTGGCCTGCATGCACTACACCCGCGAACTGGCCGCCGAGGCCAACGCCATGGCCCGCGCCGCCCGCCCCCAGACCGGCCGCAGGCTCGACCGGGACGCGGGCCTCGCCGTCGTCATGGCACGCGAGCTCACCGACATCTGCGCCCGCCTCGCCGAGGCCGACATCCGGGTCCGTCAGCCGCTCGGCCAGAGCCGGCTCGCCTCCCTCGTGCACTCGATGTACGACCCCGACCACCCCATCGACCACATCCAGGCCATGACCAAGCGCAACGCCTGGCCGGCCGAACTGGACGCGGTCGAGCCCACGTTCCTCCAGGCCAAGACCCGCGAATCGGTCACCCGCGCGCCCTGGTGCCACTCCACGGCCTGGGTGAAGGAATGGCCGATGACCCCCGTCGGCGTCAACTTCCTGGCCCCGCTCCTCGTCCACACGCCCGATGTGATCCGTACGGTCGCGGTCTGCATGGACCTCGAACCCACCGAGGTCGCCATCGAGCGGATGCTCACCGAGAAGACGAACGACGAGGCGGAAGCCAGCCGTCAGGCCAAGATGAACCGCACCGTCGACCCGCGCGACATCGCCGCGCACGGCCGGCTCGACCAGCGGGGTGAAGATCTCGCGAGCGGCGCGGCGGGCGTGAATCTCGTGGGGTACATCACCGTGTCGTCGCGCTCGCCGGAGGCCCTGGCCCGCGACAAGCGGACGATCCGGGCCTCGGCCGGCAAGTCGTATCTCAAGCTGGAGTGGTGCGACCGCGAGCACCACCGCGCCTTCGTGAACACCCTGCCGTTCGCCACCGGCATCCGCCGCTAGCCCCGCCGCACAGCACCAGCAGCTGCAACACCCGAGTCACCAGAGTCACCCGAGACAACCGAGAGAGCCGAAAGGGAGGTCGGTCACGCCATGCGAGATCCGCTGTCCGCGCTGTCGGACGCCTTCACCGCCTTCCTCTTCGGGAAGGTGGAGACGACCAGGCTGCCCGTCCGCACGTCCACGGGACAGGCCCAGGCCGTCTATCTGCCCACCGCCGCCCCCGGCCTCGGCGACTCCGGTGTGATCATCGGCCGCGAGGTCTACTCCGGCAAGGGCTACATCTACGACCCCTTCCAGCTGTACGGACAGCAACTGCCCGCCCCGCACTGGCTGGTGCTCGGCGAGTCCGGCAACGGCAAGTCCGCGCTGGAGAAGACATACGTGCTCCGCCAGCTCCGCTTCCGCGACCGCCAGGTCGTCGTCCTGGACGCCCAGGGCGAGGACGGCGTCGGCGAGTGGAACCTCATCGCCCAGGAGCTCGGCCTCACCCCGATCCGCCTCGACCCGACCGCCGCTCTCAACGGCGGCATCCGGCTCAACCCGCTCGACCCCTCGATCACCACCACCGGCCAGCTCGCCCTGCTCCGCACGATCATCGAGGTCGCGATGGGGCACGGCCTGGACGAGCGGTCCGGCTTCGCGCTGAAGGTCGCCCACGCGTACGTCAACGAGACGATCACCGACCGGCAGCCGGTCCTGACCGACATCGTCGACCAGCTCCGCCACCCGGAGCCCGAGTCCGCCGAGGCGATGAACGTCGACATAGACGATGTACGGGCCTGGGGCCTGGATGTCGCCCTCGTCCTGGACCGGCTGGTCGACGGTGATCTGCGCGGCATGTTCGACGGACCGACCAGCGTCGGCATCGACCTCGACGCCCCGCTGATCGTCTTCGACCTCTCGCACATCGACCGGAACTCGATCGCGATGCCGATCCTGATGGCGATCGTCGGCGTCTGGCTGGAGCACACCTGGATCAGGCCCGACCGGAAGAAGCGCATCTTCCTGGTGGAAGAGGCCTGGCACATCATCAACTCGCCCTTCGTTGCTCAGCTCTTCCAGCGCCTGCTGAAGTTCGGGCGGCGGCTCGGTCTGTCGTTCGTGGCCGTCGTCCACCACCTCAGCGATGTCGTCGACGGAGCGGCGGCCCGCGAGGCCGCAGCGATCCTCAAGATGGCGTCGACCCGCACGATCTACGCCCAGAAAGCCGACGAGGCCAGAGCGACGGGGCGTGTGCTCGGCCTGCCCCGATGGGCGGTCGAGATCATCCCGACCCTCACCCCGGGCATCGCGGTCTGGGACGTCAACGGCAACGTCCAGGTGGTCAAACACCTGATCACCGAGGCGGAACGCCCCCTGGTCTTCACCGACCGCGCGATGACCGAGTCCTCCACCGCCGAGCCCCTCCCCGACGACGTACGCGCCGCGGACCTGGAGGCGGAGGAGCGCGCGGCACGGATCGAGCACCAACAACGGCTGAACGAGTCGTCCGAGTCAACGGTGGCATGACATGGCGGGGCGCGCTGAGGAACGTACCGGCGGCAGCGGCGGCATCCCGGACGGCCTGCTGATCGGGCTGCTGGCCTTCCTGCTCGGGCTGACGCTGCTGGCGTGGACGGCCACCGGCCTGGCCGGACTGCTCGCGCACGGCGCCTGGCCGGAAGGGGTCACGCTCGCCGAGACACCCCTGTCGTTGCGCCGGCTCGTCACCGCACCGCACGACCTCCCGGCCGCCTGGCCGAACACCCCGGCAGGCGAGCTCTCCGGGTACGGGCTCTTCTGGGGTCTGTTCATCGGCGAACTGATGGTGCTGGTGGTGCTGACGGTATTCGTGCTGGGCGTGGTGGCCCGCTGGCGGGAGGTACGGGCACGGCAGCGGAGCCAGCGGTACGAGGACGGCATCGTGGGCAGTCCCGTACGGTCCCAACAGCGGAGCCAGCGGCACGAGGACGGCATCGAGGGCGCTCCCGTACCGTCCCGGCAACGGCAGGAACCCCACCACCAGGCACAGTCTCCCGCCGAGCCCGCGGCCGCCCCCGTGGAACACGCATCGGTCGAGACCCCCGCCCCCACCGAAGCCACTTCCGAAACCGCTTCCAAGCCCGGAGCCGGGGCCCCCGCCCCCGTCCTCCCCCCGCTCCCCTCCCCCCGTCCGCCCCTCGTCGTCTACGGGTCGGCCGCGACGCGTCGCCCCACCGTCGTCCAGGCCATCCACGAAGCCGACGGCCCCGCGCTCGTCGTCACCTCCGACCCCACCGTCTGGGGCGAGACGAAGGACGCCCGCGCCAAGCTCGGCCCAGTTCTTGTCTACGACCCGGGCCACCTCTGCGACACCCCGGCCCGCCTGCACTGGTCCCCCACCGCGGGCTGCGAACAGCCCGACACGGCCGCCGCCCGCTCCACCGCGCTCCTGGCCCCGGTCCGGCCGCAGGCCCGTATCGACGCGGCGACCGCCGACACCGCGGAAACGCTCCTGCAGTGCTGGCTGCACGCCGCCGCCATCGACGGCCGCCCCTTCCGCCAGGTCCACCGCTGGGCACTCGGCGGCAGCGCCCACGAACCTGTGCGCCTGCTCCGTACCCACCCGAAGGCGGCCTCCGGGCTCGCCGGCCTGCTGGAGTCGGCGCTGACCGCGCACCCCGAACGCCGCGAAATGGCCCAGGCGTTGGCGGTTCGTGCCTTCGGCGCGCTGTCGTCGGTCCACATCCGCGAGGCCTGCACACCGAACCGGGCCGATTCGCTCGCACTGGAATCTTTCGCGGCCGAAGGGGGCACTCTCTACGTGGTGGGTGAACCGATCGAGGACCCCCGCTCAGGACCAGGAGCAATGCCCCTGCTCACGGCCCTCGCCTCACACGTGGTCGAGCACGGCCGCCGCATGGCCGCACGGTCATCCGACGGTCGGCTCGACCCACCAATGACGCTGGTGCTCGACGACATCGCAGCAGTGGCCCCCCTCCCCCGGCTCCCCGAACTGCTGGCGACCGGCCAGGACACGGGACTGCCGGCCCTCGCACTCCTCCGCTCCCAGGAGCAGGCCCGCGCCCGCTGGGCCCAGGAACTCACCACCTCACCCTGACGGCACGCGCTCCACCGCGTACTCGATCTCCCGCGCGGACGGGTCGCGCGGCATGGGCACCGAGGCCCCGGTCGCCACGAACCCGATCCGCCGGTAGAACGCCGTCGCCCGCGCGTTGTGCTCGTGCACATACAGCCGTACCCGCTCGATCCGCGGCTCCGCCGACGCCCAGACCCACTCCGTCCCGGCCCGGAACAACTCCTCGGCCAGACCCGCGCCCCGCGCCTCGGGCCGTACGTACACACCGACCACATGCGCCTGGTGGACGCCTGCGGCCTCCCCGAACCGCGCCTCCGCGTCCGGCCGCTCGATCAGTACGGTGACGCTGCCGTCCCACCGCCCGTCCGGCGCGACGGCGACGAACTGCCGCACGTCACCGCTCCCGGCCTCGGACGCACCGAGCGCCCGGTCCTGCCAGAACGCGTCGGAGTGGGCCGCACTCTGCTCGTACGTCTCCAGAAAGGCCACGGGCGCGACCGGATCCCGCAGCGCGGCAAGCCGCAACTCCTTGACCAGGGGCCACTCGTCGGCGCGCACGGCTCGAATCACATGTTCCATCCATCGATCCTGCCCCTGCCGACCGACCTGCGCCAACACCATTTCCCGTACCGCGTGACGTCGTACCCCGGTACTACGCGCACCCCCATGTCCCATCCCGGGTCCGACGCCGGCCGCGGGGCCCGCTCCGTAGCGTCGACAGCATAATCAAGGCATACGAACTCACCAAGAAGTACGGGGACAACACCGTCGTCCAGGACGGGCCTGGACGGCCCCCACCCCTGGGCCGCTCCACGATCGGCGGACGGGCGTACACCGCCCACAACGCACCGCTCACCGAGGTCGGCGCGCTCCTGGAGGCCCGCTCCGTCCACCCCGGCCGCACCGCCTTCAACCACCTCATGGCGCTGGCCCACACCCACGGCATCCCGCGCGGCCACGTCGAGCACGTACTCGATCTGGCAGGGCGGCCCGTTCCGGGCTCTTAAAAGCCGATGGGTTCCGGTATACATCGGCAAGTATCCCGTGAACGCAGAAAAGCCCCGTGCCACAAGGGCACGGGGCTCTCCCACAAAAGGAGTTCGGCGGCGTCCTACTCTCCCACAGGGTCCCCCCTGCAG
>NZ_JBSFET010000080.1:0-28192 GCF_053594575.1 Streptomyces sp. NPDC001880 | reverse complement strand
ACACCCCCCAGGTCATCGACTTCGACAGGGGGCACACAGCCATACCGGACCCGGAGGCCAGGCGCCCCATTGCGGGGCACGAAAAAGGTAACGGGGGGGGGACGAGGACGATCCCTCCTACGTCCCGGACCCCCGCCCGAGTGGGCGCGAACGGTCGTGATCGGCGACGCGACTCCCGGGAGACGGTGAGACCGCACGGGGCGGGGCGGCCGGTCCGGAGGCCGCCGTCGGGCTCTTCACCCACCCCGGGTACTGTCCGCTTGTTCGAATAGGGCTCCTGGTCAGGGGGCTGCGTGTGGGAGGGACGACATGAGCGGTGCGGGACCGGCCGGGAGTGCGTGGAAGCCGAGCAACGAAGAGGGCGGGGCGCTCGCGGGCCGGTGGTGGAAGTGGGCCCTGTCCGCGCCCGACGACCGCAGCCCGGTCCGGGACACGACGGGCGAGCACGCCGCCTGGAACCAGCCGGACGACCTCTGGTTCCTGGCAGGCACCTACGGCGGCCGGGTGGTGCGGCGCTGCGCCATCCCCTCGGACCGGCCGGCCTTCTTTCCCGTGCTCAACATGCAGCACCCCCGGTCGTATTCGCGGGTGCCCCTGTCCATGACGGTGGTGGAGGCCACGGCATCGCTCAACAGCGTCCCGCTGCCGTTGCAGGAGTTCTCCGCGCCGTTCAGAACGGGGTTGACGCAGCGCTATGCGTGGGGCGTCTGGGGCGGCTTCCCGCCGCTGACCCCCGGTGAGTACGTGCTGGAGATCAGGGCCGGGGCCACGAACGGCTTCTGGGTCGACACGACCTACCACCTGGAGTCGAAGGCCTTCTGACACACCGGCAGTCGTGACGGGTGGCGGCCTTCCGGTGCCCGCCGCCCGGCCCCGATCCATCGAACGGCCTCTCGTGCCCCGACAGGCGACGTTCGCCCCGTCGCGACGCCCGGCACGCACTCTCACCGCACCGCCCGAAAACCCGAGTACACCCAGTACGAGAACTTCCGGCCGACACGCCGAGAGCACGCACCGCACGCCGCTCCTCGACGGGCAAACGCCGCCTGCCGCGGCACTAGGCATGACAGGTACATGGCCTCATGCTGGGGTGACCCCGTGAGGCCACGAGGAACACGGTAGGCCCAACTCGCCACCCGTATCCGGAGGTTGCCCATGCGTAGCCGATTCGCCGCCCCGCTCGCCGCGGTGGCCCTGTCGCTCCCGCTCGCCCTGCTCCCCACCGCGTCCGCTTCGGCCGCCCCCGCGGACAAGCCCCAGGTCCTCAGTTCCTGGACCCAGACGAGCCTGTCCAGCTACAACGCCTGGAGCTCCGCCCGCAACAACCAGGGGGCCTGGGCCGCATACGGCTTCGACTGGTCGACGGACTACTGCAGCAGCTCGCCCGACAACCCGTTCGGCTTCCCCTTCCAGAACGCCTGCGCCCGCCACGACTTCGGCTACCGCAACTACAAGGCCGCCGGCACCTTCTCCGCCAACAAGTCGCGCATCGACTCCGCGTTCTACGCGGACCTCAAGCGTGTGTGCGCCGCCTACTCCGGAGCGAAGCTCACCGCGTGCAACAGCACCGCGTGGACGTACTACCACGCCGTGGACATCTTCGGTGTGACACCGGAGCAGGCGAGCCTCGACGGACTTGCCCGGACCCCCTGACCATCGCCGACAGCCCCTCGGGCGAGGCAGGACAGCAGTTCCCTCGGCGGGCTCGCGTGGGCCGCGCGGCCCACGCGAGCCTTTGCCGCGGTCGCCGGGGGCTTCGGTTCCTTCCACTTCTCGTGGACGGACTTGGCCAGGGCCTTCACCGACCCACCGGACATGGTCGCCAGGACCGACAACTCCCTTAGCGGCACCTCGTGTTCGAGGCCCTCGGGGCCGATCAGACCGGCCATGTGCTCGACGGCGCGCTCGCCGCCGTACGAGAGCAGGCCCTCGTAGACGTAGCCGATCTGCTCGATGTCCAGGGCGCGGAAGCTCAGGGTGCGGACTTCGGCGTTCTTGCCGGTGCCGACGCGGACCTCCTGCACCGTGCGCACTGCTCGCCGGTGCCGTCGCCCTCCTCCTTGGGCTCGGCCAGCAGGGTGGCTCCGAAGCGGCCGAGGGTCGATGGGTCCGCTCCCGCGCCGAGCTGCCGGCGTCATTCGGCTCTGCCCCCCTCGGTGACTCCCGCTGCCGCCCGTGGACACGTGCCCTGTCTCCCACCCGAACGGCGTCGGCGCAGCCCACAGCCCGCAGTGGGGCCCGGAGTCGACGACCGGATCGCCGCAGGTGGTCTCGCCACCGCCCCCGGCAGATGATCCCCCTCGCACCCACCCCGGCCCACCGGGCGGGCGCACTCGCCGAGTGCGCCCACGGTTTCCCAACACACCGTCCTGGTAAGGGCTCTGATGAGTCATCATCAAATTGGGCGGGAAAAGTCGGGCACGCGGTGCCCGCACCATACGGAGGAGGCGCCAAGTGCGTAGTCGGGTGCGCGCGGCGGACGGGCGGCATCTGGTGGTGGAGCGTCTCGGGGATCCCCGCGGCAGACCGGTATTCCTGCTGCACGGAATGCCCGGCAGCAGGCTCGGTCCGGCTCCGCGCGGCATGGTCCTGTACCAGCGCAAGACCCAGCTGATCACCTACGACCGGCCGGGCTACGGCGAGTCCGACCGGCTGCCGGGCCGCTGTGTCGCCGATGCCGTGCAGGACGTACGGGCCATAGCGGACCACCTCGGTCTCGACCGGTTCGCCGTGGTGGGCCGGTCCGGTGGTGCCCCGCACGCCCTGGCCTGCGCGGCACTGATGCCCGAACGGGTGACCCGTACCGCCGCGCTGGTCGGGCTGGCCCCGTGGGGGGCCGATGGTCTCGACTGGTTCGACGGGATGGCCGCCTCCAATGTGCTGGCGTACTCCACCGCGGCAGCCGATCCGGACGGGCTCGCGAAATCGTTCATCTCACGGTCCGCGGTGATCAGGAAGAACCCGGTCCGGCTCATCGACGATCTGCGCCAGGAGCTGACCGAATCCGACCGGCTGGTGGTCAACGACGCCGGGGTCCGCACCATGCTGCTGCGCAACTACCGTGAGGGGCTGCGCACTTCCGCCTGGGGCTGGATCGACGACGCGATCGCGTTCAGCAATCCGTGGGGGTTCGACCCCGCGGACATCACGGGCCCGGTGATGCTGTGGCACGGCGAGAAGGATGTGTTCTCGCCGGTGGGCCACTCCCGCTGGCTGGCCGAACGCATCCCGAACTCCACCGTCGTGGTGGAACCGGCGGCGGCGCACTTCGACGCCCTGCACGCGCTGCCCAGGATCCTGAACTGGCTGCTGGACCCGCCCGCCCGCTGAGCGTCGGGCGGGCGGGTCCAGCCCCTGTCGTCAAACTGCCGTCGTCGCCCGGAGGGCGGCCGCGTGGCGTCCGGTGCGTGCGATCGCAAGGCGCCGGAATGGTCTCGAACGGGGTCTCCCCTGCTCGAACGCAGTTGAGAGCTCGGGGAAGGATCTACTGGGCCATTTCGGCAACGCCGCGAGCGTACGTGCCGGACGCCACGCGGTAGACGGCAGTTCGACGACAGGGCCGAGGAGCGTCCGGCGGCGACCGGACGCTCCTCGGGCTCATACCGCCATCGGTTCCAATTCACGCTCGAACCGGCGCTCGTCCCGGGCGATCCGGGTCATCGGGTGGTCCTCGCCGAGCTGCCGGGACAGCTCCTCGACCGTTTCCGCCCGCAGCCGCATCGCCTCGTCCTTGCGCCCCATCGCATCAAGTGTGACCGCCATGTTCGACACCATGGCCAGCCTCTCCGGGTGGTGTGCCCCGAGGACGCGCCTGAGCTGCCCGGCCACCTTCTGTTCGGTCTCCAGCACGATGTCGAGATTGCCCGTCTCGGCCGTCGCGTTGGCCAGATTCATCACACAGAACAGGGTGTTGGGGTGTTCCGGCCCGTACACCTCCCGCATGGAAGCGACCACCCTGGTCAGCACCCGTTCCGACTCCGCCACCTCGCCGGCACCCAACTGGTAGACGCCGAGGTTGTTCAGCGCGGCGAGGGTGTACGGGTGCTTCTCCCCCGGCACCTTCATGTACTGGTCGACGACCTCCTGCGCGGTGTTCCTGGCCTCGGTGGTCTCGCCCGCCGCGTACAGGTCGGCCGCCATGTTGAGGTCACAGGCCAGCGACTCCGGGTTGGCGGCGGTGTACTTGGCCCGGTACCTGGCACGGGTGGCCACCGTGAGCCTGCGGGCGTCCTCCAGCCTGCCCGCCCGGCGCAGCGACACCGCCAGGCTCTTCGCCGCGCTCAGCGTGCCGGGGAAGGCCCGGCCGAGCGTGGCCTTGTAGCTGTCGTACGTGCGGCTGAGAATGCCGACCGCGTCCTCGTACCTTCCGACGTCCCGCAGGTCGCGGGCCAGGTTCATGGCCGAGGAGAGGCTGTAGGGATGCTCCGCGCCGAGCACCTCGACCCGCTTGTCGAAGACGTCCTGGTCGATCTCCCTGGCCTTGGCGTACTGCCCGATGGACCGCAGGGTGAACGCCAGGTTGTTGGCCGCTGCCAGGGTCCTCGGGTGCGAATCGTGGAAGATCTGGTTGAACCCGTCGGTCGCCTCCGTCGCCAGCTCGATCGCTCTGGTGTACTCACCCAGCGTGCCGAGGTCGGTCGCCAGGCTGCTGGTGCTCATGTACGTGTGCGGGTGCTCCGGGCCCAGGACCTCCTGCTGCATCGCCAGGGTGACCTCGTCGAGTTCCCTCGCCTCCACGTAACGGCCGCGCGAACGGTAGACGTTGGCAAGGTGGAAGCAGAGGTAGAGGTACTGGATGTCCCGCTCCCCCAGCGTCTCCCTCCACAGGACACGCAGATCCTCGCCGAGAGCGGCGGCGGTCCGGAAGTCACCTCGCTTCCAGAGATAACGAACCCGGTCGATCAGCAGCCTGCGGGCTTCGGGCTCCTTGCAGTTGCGGGCATCGGACGGGCCGAGGTGCGGCCAGATCGTGGCGAACTGCGGCCAGCTCGCGGGGTTGTCGATCGGTTCGTTCTCGTCGTCGGGCCGGGCACCCGCCAGGATGCGGTGAACGGCGTGCCGGGCGTCCTGCTGCTCCTCCTCGGTGAGCTGCGCCCGGATGACGGCCTGGACGAGCCGGTGCACCTGGATGGAGTTGGACACCTGGTCGACCTTGGCGAGAGCGAACCGGCCGATCTCCCGGATGACCCGGCCCAGCACCAGCTTCTCCTGGAGCGAGGCGTCGTACGGCTTCAGCGCGTCGATCATCTCCTTGCTGTACAGGAGGTTCCCGGAGATGGGTTCGGGGGCGAAGAAGGCGCAGAGCTGGAGCAGTCGCACCGCTGCGGGCGAGCGTTCCTTGAGCCGTTGGATGGAGATGTTCCAGGTCGCGGCGACCGGCTCCGGGTATCCGGCCGGCTGGTTGAGCGCCAGGACCTCCGGGGCCTGCCGGGCCAGTTGCTCCAGATAGGTGTCGATCGGGGTGGCGGTCTCCGCGATCCAGGCCGCCGCCTGCTCGACGGCCAGCGGCAGGTCACCGACAGCGGTGGCCACCTGGGCGGCGTCCTCGTCGCTCAGCCCCGGGGCCCGGCGCTGAAGGTGTTCGATGGACTCCTCGCGCAGGAAGACATCGACGGGCAGTGCGTCGCCGTGCTGGGACCAGGCCTGGTTCCGCGAGGTGACCAGGATGTGGCCGGAGCCGCCCTGCGGGAAATAGCGCCGCAGCCGTTCGGGGTCGTCGGCGTTGTCGAAGACGAGCAGCCAGCGGTCCGAGGGCACACCGCGCCGCAGCAGGTCGACGGCCTCCTGGGAGGATGCCGCCATGTCGTCGCCGCCCTGGGCGCCCAGCCGGACGGCGAGCTCGGCGAGCGCGGCCACCACGTCGTCGGTCTGCTCGGACGATATCCACCAGACCAGGTCGTAGTCGGCCATGAAGCGGTGTACGTACTCCAGGGCAACCTGGGTCTTGCCGACGCCGCCGAGTCCGTACAGGGTCTGCGGCTGCGGCAGCACGACGGCCATGCCGCCGCCCAGTTGGTCGCGCATCCGTTCAAGAACCAGGGAACGGCCGGTGAAACCGGGGTTGCGCGGCGGGGCGTTCCAGATCCTGGGGACGGTGCCCGGGAATCGCGGTCCGGGCGACACGGCGTCGGTGAGCTGCACGGGCCGGTCCAGGGCGCGCAGCAGGGCTGCGGTGGCGTGCACCTCGTCGAGCCGGAAGAGGTCGACGGGGTTGCGGTCGATGTAGGGCGCGGAGAGCCGTACGTCGCCGACCCTGAGCGGCAACAGATGGCGCCGGCCGCCACCGGGGTCCTCCGCGACGGCCCGGTCCCAGAGGTCCACCGCACGCTGGGACTTGAGATAGGCGCTGGAGAGCAGCACCACGGTACGGGTCGCGTTCTCGGTGATGATTTCCGCCGGTTCCCCGGCCTCCCGCTCTGCGGAGACATCGCGCGGGACGACGCGGAACCCGGCCCGCGTGAGCACGGATTCGATCCAGTCGGCCCACATCCGGTTCTCCGCCACGTAGCTGAGGAAGAGATCGGCGGGCAGCGCGGGCCTGCGCCTGGTGAACGCGTCACGGATGCGCAGCCGCACCTCTTCGCCGACCGGCGGCATCGAGGTGATCTGCTGGTCGGTGATGACGGAGGTGAGCCGCTCGAAGGCGGAGAGCAGGGAGTTGGTCAGTCCCGTCTCGTCGCCGAAGGTCGCGAGGGTCTCCTCGTAGGCGTAGTAGGGGCGGTACGGAATCTCCACCGCGCCCCAGTAGGCGGTGAGTTCGTCACCGGACAGGTCGCGCGGCAGCCGGTCGAACTTGAGGCGGGCCAGCGCCCGTCCGGCGTCGGCCTTCTCCTTCTCGCCCTCGTCGATGCGCATCGGGACAGGGAAGATGGAGATGGGACGGCCGGTGTAACGCTCGGAGATCTGCCGGGCGACGGAGGCGGCGCCGTCGATGGACTGGTCGCTGAGGGTGAAGCAGTCGACGAGGATGTCGGGCAGGTGGACGGTGCAGATGTCGGCGATGTCGCTGAGGCCGGTGCGGCTGTCGATGAGGACGTAGTCGTAGTTGGCCTTCATGTCGTCGCGCAGGGCGTCGAAGAAGTGGCCGCCGCCGAGCCGGTCGTAGAAGTTGTCCCAGTCGAAGGTGGAGACGGTCGCGGAGTACTCGCGGTTCTGCCGTCCGGCGGAGACGAAGTCGAGCGTGCCGCCCTGCGGGAACTCCCAGCCGAGCGCCTCGGGTGTGAGGGACACGGCGTGCGGCTGGATACGGGCGTAGTCGCGGTGCCAGTCGTCGGCGCGCTGGACGGGGCTGGTCGCGGCCCACGCGTACTCGGTGATCAGATCGATGACACCGGTGGTGGCGCCGAGCGTCGACGGGTCGAGGAACGGGTGGAAGAACCGGTGGAGCCCCGGTGCCTCCAGGTCCCAGTCGACGGCCAGTACCCGCTTTCCGTTGGCCGCGAGTATCCAGGCGGTGTTGGCCAGGGCCATGGTGCGCCCGGTGCCGCCCTTGTACGAGTAGAAGGTGACGATGCGCCCGTCACGACCGGCCGTCATCCGTGTCCTCCGCATCCGTCGCAGGGTCGCGTGTCTCGGGAATGTCGTACATCTGCGCCATCGGACCCATCAGCCGTGTCCGTTCGGTGTGTCCGCCGCCGGTGGCGGGCGGGTAGACCGCCGCATGTCTCAAGTACTGCTGGGCCGCCGCTTCGACCACCTGCGGCAGGATCCGCCCGAAGGCGTCCATGCTGGGTACGCCCTTGGCCGCGACGCGGCAGTAGGCGCGCCCCTGACGCATCTTGGTCGGCATGGTCTGTTCGAGCTTCTCGGTCAACTCGGCCTCGAGGGCCCTGCTTTCGGGGTCGTCGCGGTTCCACGGCACGACCATCGTCACCCAGGGGCGGTTCTCGGCGTCGAAGGCGGCGAGCCGCCTTCGACGCTCCTCGTCCTGCAGCGCCCAGCGGTCGACGAGCAGGATCTCCGGTCTGTTGGGGGGCTGTTTTCCCTCCGAGTGCCCGGACTCCTCGTCGAAGGAGGAGATGGTGACCTGGTAGTTGAGGGAGCGCACCAGGTCCTGGGCGACATAGGCCAGGGGGCGGGCGGCGGCCGGGTGGTAAGGGTTCCAGTCCTGCGGATTGTCGCCATAGTACTCGGCGTTGCGCCCATCGGGCAGGTCGTGCCGCGTGGGGGCGGCGATGGTCACCTGCATGGGACGGGGTCCGCCCACTCCACTGTCCGGCGGGCCGAAGGCGCTGGGGGCCAGCCGGTAGTCGACGGGGCGGCCGGTGCCGAGCCGTATGGTGTCGGCGACGGTGACGATGCGCTTGGCAAGTTCGTACACCGCGCGCTCGTACTCTTCCTCGAAGAGCTTGAGCTTGATCAACCCGTAGAGCCCGTCACTGACATAACGGTCTCCGAAATCACGGTGGTTGAACTGTAATCGCTCGGCCGGTCCCGGAAGCTGGCTCGGCGGTACGGGCACCCAGAGCGCCGGGACGATCGCCTCGGCGTTCTGGTTGGAACGCGCCCGGTGATGGATGGCGCGCTGGGCGAAGGCGTACCACTCCTTGCCGCACATCTCGCTCGCGAAGTAGCGCGGCGAAAACAGCGGAACGAACACCCGGCAGGTGGCGAGCGCCTCACCGAGCCGTTCCGACCAGCCTTCGCCGGAGCGTATCTCCCGGTCGACGAACCCCGCGGCCGCACCCGCGGGGAGATCGGTCAGGGCCATCACATGGCCGCAGAGATCCTGGAAGAGCCGCTCGACCCACATATCGGGGTCCGTTCCACCGCCGTATCCCGGCGTATGCGCATAACTCAAGAAGAAGTACGGCCGATGGTCCGCCGCTCGCTGCTGCGTTGTTGCGTGCACACGACCCCCGTCCTGTGTGAGCACCCGCACCCGAGGAGTGATAGTGAATGCGAGCGAATTCATCATTCCGGAGCGGACGTTGCTCCACCCCCATGGCGTTCGGTCATTCAACGCCAGTTTTCAGTCATACGTTCCCAGGTTCCGTCGATCATTCCTTGATCGATTCGGTTCTCCCTCTGTTTCTCCTCGTTGTCCTGTGCGTACGGACGGCCCGGCCGCGTCGGAATGCGGTCCTCAGATCTCTTTTCGCATCCGGTCCAGCAGCCGTTTCCCGTCGATGGTCAGTTCGGCGGCACCTTCCAGAGCTTCGAGAGCCTGCGGTACGCCCTCCCGGTAGCGTGGGTCGAAAGCCCCCAACGCCATCCGTTCATAGGTGTCGGCCAGCGACCGGGAAAACGGAACTGGCTCTTCCTGCCAAGGCATCCGATGTTCCCAGGAGCCGTCCGCCGCGTAAAGATCCGTGACATCCACAAGAGCCCGCAATTCGGCCCGCCGGAAACCCCGCAGCAGAGCGAACGCCAGTTCCTCGGAACTGGCGTCCGGAGCGATCCCCAGCGCGCCGTATCCGTGTCGCCCCACGGCGGGCTCAGCCGGGGCCAGACCGGTCAGCGGGGTGAGGGTGGTGAGACGGCCGGCCATCTCCTCGGTGCGCCCGGGAGCCTTCGTCCCGATGAGCGTCCAGGCTTCACCGATCCTGGCCGCCAGGCCGGCGGCGGCCCGCTCGTCGAGCGCGTCCGCGGCGGGCAGGGAGAAGCAGTCGCGATACGGGTCGAGATCATCGAGCACGAAGCCGGGTGCCGAACCGGGTGTCGGGATCCGGTGCAGTGGCCGCCAGCCGGGACCGGCCGCCTCCGGCCGTACGATGCGGCGCTCCGTCGCGTCGCCGCCTTCCCGCCGGACGAGAAAGCCGTCCTCGGTGGCGCGCAGGAGCGCCGTGCCGCCCTCCCTCTCGTCCGCGATCCGCAACTCGCCGAGGCCGGGGAGGAAGATCCGGCCACCCGAGAAGGGCACCCGTACGAACAGATCCAGGCCGGTCCGCACGACGGCTGCCGCGAGGCACGCCGACATCCGGCGCGTCACCCGCGCGGCCCCGGGCCGCTCGTGGACCAGTTCCATCGCATCCAGCAGCCAGGTGCGTGTGTACGGGTGCGCCAGCACCTCGTTCAGGCCGCGGGCCCCCTCCTCGAACGTTTCGATGTCGGCGGCCAGTTCCCAGGCGGCCTCCCACTGCTCTCCGCCGTGCTGTCCGATGTCGACGTTGAGCAGGGCGAGCAGGGTGCGGGTGAGGTCCTGCTGGGCGGCGACCAGTTCGGCGGGCTCGGTCACCGCGGGGGCGGCGAGGACCGTTGCCGTGCGCGCCTCGATGCCGCGCACCAGGGCGGCCAGATCGGCGCAGTACACGGACGGGTTGTCGAATGCCTCGGACGGCCCCGCGGAGCTGTACCGGTGCGTGTACAGGCCGCCTCCGCAGGAACGCACGACGGGGCATTGCCGACAGGTCTCGCTGGCGCCGGCCAGCCCGAGCTGGCGGGCCCGCACCCCGGGGTGGGACGCGACCTCGTCGAAGGCATGGGTGAAGACGTCGAATCCGGTGGCCGCCGCGCCTTCGTAGGCACTCTTGAGCGAGTCGACCTGCTCCAGCTGGCCGTCGGTCTCGACGACGACGAGGTCTGTGGGGGCGAGGCCCAGGGATTCGGTGAGACTGGGGCCGCCGCTCAGCGTGGACAGCACCGAGGAGAACAGCCGCACCGGTACCGGGCGTCCCCGCTCCTGCCAGTGGTCGAAGACCGTGAGAAGCCAATCGGCGTAGGCGGTGGGGGAACCGTCCGGGCGAGGCGGCGGATCGTCCCAGGTGGCATGCGGGAGGAGGAAGTCGATGAGCGGCGGATCGAGCTCGGCGAGCGCGTCGAGAACCGCACGCGGGTCGTTCCGGATGTCGACGGTGCACAGGAGCCCGAGGTAGAGATGGCGGTAACGCTCCTGCCGGAGCAGCTCGACGGCCTTGAGGACCAAGGGGTGGCTGCTGCGTCCGTCGGCATAGCGGCGGTGCCGGTCGTTGGCGGCCCGGTCACCGTCGAGGGAGATGCCGACCCTGACGCCGAACTCGTCGAACAGGTCGAGATGACGCGGACTGAGCTGGAGTCCGTTGGTGTGGATGCGGAGGTCGAGCTCCGCGACGCCCTCGAAGGCGGAGGTGAGCGCTTCACAGACGCGTCGCAGCCGGGTGAGGCCCGCCATCAGGGGCTCCCCTCCGTGCAGAATCACTGACACGGAGGGCAACGCATGCGTTTTGGCATGCTCGACCAGGCGCTGAGCTGTCCGGAAGATGACGTCGTCAGAGATTGCTTTGGGGCGGGTACGCCAGCTCTGATCGGCGTGTTCGTAGACGTAGCAGTGATCGCAGGCTAGATCGCACCTGCTGTGCACTTTGAGCACGATCTCGCGGAATGGGACCAGGGGTCCTGTCATCCCCTCAGTCTAGCCAGCATGCAACGCGAATCAGAGCGCAGAACTGAAGGTCGACGCCATGCTGTGGCGATCGGTCGAGGCGGAAAATACCCGGCCGACCTTCCTGGTGGCTTCTGCGGTGCGGGTGTCGATCTGGGAGAGCGGCACCGAGTTCTTCTTCGCAGCAGCGAAGGGGCGAGGGGATTCAGAGATCTTCATGGCCGTCCTTGAGGGGAGTTTCCGGATCACGGAGAAAAGCAGCCAGTTTCTGTATGACCACAGTTCCCGGCGGCACGACTTTACCCCCCGGACCCGGCTGACGCACCGCAGTGATCCTTCCTTCACTCCGATGCAGTACAGGACTTACTCCTCCGGCCCGAACAGCCCTCATCACGCCGAGTGAACGGAGGAAACGCATGGGAAACGCAGGGAAAACACGAGAGGGGCCGGCCATGGGCGACGAACCCGGCCCCGCCCGTGCCGCCCCGCGTCAGCACGGCCGCCCATGCCCCGGCCGGCATCAGCCGGCCGTCGGAACGGCCCTGTCGGTCCATACGCCCTTCAGGCAGTCCATGGTCCGCTCGTGGGTGTCGCCCACGACATCCGTGACCCTGACACGCACGTACAGCGACTGGACCCGTTGGGCGAAGGATTCGGAGAACGCACCCACCAGCACCGTGTCATGCCCCCCTACGGCTCCCATCAGGGGGAATCCGGCACCGAACCCGATGAGCCGGAAGTCCTCCCCGACCACGAATCCGGCCTCGGCCAGCTCGGCCACGACATCGGAGACGCTGCTCCACCGCACGTCGTCGGAGCCCTCCGCACCCGGCATGACCACCCCGACGTCCCAGGATTCGATCACGGCCATGTGCTGGCCGCCGTTGAGTATTCCGACGCGCCACGCAGGCGCCCCGGTGGCCAGCAGCCCCTCCGTCCAGGCGGCCCGCCAGCCCAGATAGGGCCTGACCGTGCGCGCGTACTGCGCGCGTGCCAGTACGGCCCCCAACGAGACCGCCAGCAGACTTCCCAGCACCTGCGCGTCGATCAGCTGCAGACGCCACGGCCACTCGGACCGCGCCCCGGCCGGCACATTGCCCCGGACCGCTTCCCAGATGAGCAGTGCGGTCAGCAGGCCGAGGAGCACGAGCGGCGTGACGAACAGCAGAGGACTTCGGCGGATCCGGCGCTGAGCATCGGACTGCGGATCCGCGTTCTCGCCGGATGCCCCACTCATCCCCATCCTCCCGCCGGTCGGCCACGAGACGTGTAGCGGACATCAACACGCCCTGTTACAAGGTCTGTTGGACCACACTGCCACAATGTCCCGGGTCGCACGAGGGGGTATTTCCAGGGACCGAAAAGCACCGCCGGCGGCCCAGGTCCATTGCCGTGCCCGAGGGAGCACCTCTACGCTCGTGCCCCCCATTCAGCTCACCGCACGAGCATGCCCCTCACCGCAGACGGGAGTGAACATGACGGCGCTTCCCGGGCCTCTCCAGAGCATGGTCTTCAGGAACGCCGACCTCCCGGCGCTCTTTCACCACACGGACGAGATAGCCGTCGCCAGGCAGCGCGAGGCCGTCAACACCACTCGGATTCAGCTGATTCTCCTGGTCACGGGGGCCGTACCGGCCGCACTCCCGTGGCACGCGGAGGTGGGCGACTCATTTCAACTCGCCGACGCGGCAGCGGTGTTGGCCTACCTGGGCGTCCTGATCACGACGTACCTCTCCGCCCGGCGCAAAGCAAAGTCGCATTGGCAACTCAACCGCTCGGCCGCGGAGTTCATCAAGTCGATGTGCTGGCGTTACTCGGTGCACGGCTCACCTTTCGACACCAGTACCCAGCACCCCGAGGCGGTGTTCGCGAATCGTCTCGAAGAGGGCCTTCAGGAACTGCGCAAAGTGGGGTGGGTCGACCCCCGCGACCTGACGGCGGATTCGGGCGGGCTGATCACCGACTCGATGCGCGAGTTGCGGGAGAAGGCGTTCACCGTACGCAAGGAGACGTATGTGCGGGACCGCCTCATCGAGCAGCGAAGTTGGTACCGCAGGCGCCAGGAGGTCTCCCGGCGGGCCACCCTGGTCTGGTCGACCGCCATTGCCGCGCTGACCGCGCTCGCCCTGGTGTTCGCCCTGTTGAGGACGTTCTCCGTCGCCCAGTCCTTCGCTGTGACGGGGGCTCTGTCGGCTGCGGCGGCCGCCTGTCTGGCGTGGAGCGAGATGCGCCGGCACCATCCGCTGATCTCGGCCCACTCGTTGGTGGAGCAGGACCTGGAGGCGATGCAGGTGGCGATGGAGACCACGCTGACCGAGCGCCAGTGGCCGGGAGCGGTGTTCGAGACCGAGCGCATCGTCTCGCCGCAGCACACCGACTGGCTCGCCAGGCACCAGATGTGAGGCGCCGCCGGGCAACTGGCTGCCCGGCGGCGGATTCGTGTACGGCACCGGGCACGGCGCGCGGTCAGGCGCGCTCCACGCCCTCGCGCCAGATCACCGTGACCGGGCGGCCCAGGCTCCGGGCGTACGTCACGATGTCGCCTGTGCCGCCGAGGCCGCGGGCCGGCCGGCCGTCCCACACCGCGAGCAGCCGGTCGCAGTGGTCGGCGATGTATGCGCCCGCCGCGAAGTACGCCTCGTCGGTGGAGTGCGGGAAGTCCAGCCGGACCTCCCGTACCGCCCGGTCCTTGAGGGCGCGGTAGCGGGCTAGTTCGGCCGCGTCGGCGAAGCAGGATTCGTAGTCGCTGCTCGGAATGACCACGGTCAGGTCCGCGCCGCAGGCCAGAGCGAGGTCGGCGAAGAGCTGGTCCGCCCCCACCGCCAGACTGGAGAGGGCCTCCAAGGAACCTTCGAGGCCGCTGAGCGCCGCCCGTAAGCCCGCCAGCACATGGGCGTGGGCCTCCTGCGGGATGGTGCGATGACCGGTCACTCCGATGCGTTTCACGGACCTGGAACCCCCTGAGGTGTCTGCCGGGGGTCCCGGGGACATCCCCCGGCTGGCGCAGCACCCGCCCCCGTTGCTCCTGCGTGACCGACCTGCCCCACATCCTCTCAAAAGCCGCGGGGTGAGCGGGAGCCCCCGCCCGGCATTCGGGCAGGGGCTCCACCTCGGTCGGCCTTCTGTTCGAGGGCCGGGCCGGGGGTGTGCCGGGGTGTCAGTAGACGCTGACCCCGTACGCGCTGAGCGCCTCGGTGACCGGCTGGAAGAACGTGGTGCCGCCGAAGGAGCAGTTGCCGCTGCCGCCGGAGGTGAGACCGATCGCCCTGGAGCCGGAGTAGAGCGGACCGCCGGAGTCACCGGGCTCCGCACAGACATTGGTCTTGATCATGCCGTAGACGATGTCGCCGTTGCCGTAGTTGACGGTGGCGTTGAGGCCCGTGACGGAACCGCTGTGGGTGCCGGTGGTGGAGCCGCGGCGGGTGACGGACATACCGACCGTGGCATTGGCCGCGCTGGTGATGTCGACGCTGCCGACGGTGCCCTCGTGGGAGACCGAGGCGTTGTCGTACCGGACCAGCCCGTAGTCGTTGGTCGGGAAGCTGGAGCCGACCGTCGGGCCGATGCTGGTGGTGTTCGACGAGTTGGTGTACCAGGGCGGGTTGCCGTCGGTGCAGTGGCCGGCGGTCAGGAAGTAGTAGGTGCTGCCGCTGCGGACGTTGAAGCCGAGGGAGCAGCGCCAGCCGGGGGCGTAGATCGCGTCGCCGCCGGAGAGCAGTTTGCTGATCCGCCCGGGAGTGCGCTCGATCTTCAGGGCGCCTGCGTTGGCTCCGGCAGACTGCTTGATCTGCTCGATCTCGGCCTGCGAGACCGTGCGGTCGACGGTGACCACGAGCTTGTTGGACGCCGGGTCGACGTTCCACGCGGTGCCCGCCACATCGGCGCCGAGTACGGCGTCGCTCGCGGCGGAGAGCTGCGAGGCACTGAAGGTGGTGCGGGTGTCGGCCTGGGCGCTGGGGACGGCCAGGGCGGCGACGGCGACGAGGCCTGCGGCGACAGCGACGGCCCTGGTGCGTCTCGCGGTGCCGCTGAGGGGGGTGGTGCGCTTGATCCTCACTTTTCATTCCTCCCGAGGGGAAATCGGGGGTCCGCCTGTGGGGTGGTCGGACCCGTGAGGCGCAGTCGTTCGCACGGCCGTGCGCCCGCGATGCGGGTATGCCGTGTTCCTGACAAGCGCTGCTCGGGAGTATTCAAGGCGTCAACTTGCGGCGCAAGAGGGCCCCCTGGCCCGCACGTGCCGCGCCGCACGGGAACGACTCCGGCAGCACACGGGCTGCCGGAGCCGTCGCCCCGGAGAGATGTGACGGGACGTCAGCTGTCGACGCGGTTGCGCTCCCCCGCCTCCACGGCGACGGAAAGGGTGTTGCCGGGAGGCGGGAAGGGGCAGATGAAGTGGTCCGCGAAGGCGCACGGCGGCAGCAGCGCGCGATTGAGGTCAACCGTCACGCTGCCGTCCCCGGCGGGCGCCGCGGGCCGCAGGAACCGGAAGCGGTAGCTGCTGTTCCCGCTGGTGGCGTCGGCGAAGACCGCCCAGAGCGAACCGTCGGGCTCGACCGCGACCTGCAGGGTCTGCTCCGTGCCGTCGAGCTCGAAGGCGAGCTCACCGGCGAGTCCGAGACCGCGCTCGACCCCGTCGGCGTTCTCGACCCGGACCGTACGGGTGCTGTCGTACGGGCGGAAGGTGCCCGCGAGCACCCAGCGGGCGTCGTACTCAGTGGCCTCGATGGCCCGGAAGGCGCGCCGGGCCGGGGAGTCCGGATCGAAGTCCCGTACCGCCCAGAGCCCTTCGCGGCTCAGCACGACCAGCCGCCGCCCGCCGTGCGCGACCCGGGACTCGCCGATCGGGCCGCGGTCGGCGGTGAGCCGGACCTGGCCGGTGAAGGGCTCGCCGTCGACGGTCAGCCCGTCCGCGGCACCGGCGCTGAGCACCAGCTCGTCGCCGTCCTCCCGCCACTGCCCGGGGACGCCAGGGATGTGGCCCTCCGGGTGGTCGGAGAGCCAGTGGGTGCCGGTGAGGGAGAGCGGTCCGTGCGGGCCGGCGACCGTGGCGGTGCGCTCCTCGTGCCAGTGCTTCCAGTCCTGTGCCGCCTGCTCGAAACGGTGCGGCTGCGGTGCTTCCGTGCTCATGCGGTCAACCTTTTCATACCGGCTCGGCGAGCCCGAGGTGCGACCGCAGCGTGAAACCGGTGTATTCGGCTCAGCAACTGCAATCGCAGTCACAGCAGTCGCATGAATCGCAGCAGTCACTGCAGTTGCTGCAGCAGTCGCACGCATCGCAGCAGTCGCAATGGTTACAGAGTCCGTCGCGGCGCCGATGGCTCCACGGGTCGTTGAACGTGCCGCAGCACATCTGGCAGGTGCAGGCCAGCCCCGCCCACACCAGGCAGCCCGCGATCAGACCGCGCCGGTCGCGCGGCGGCTCGGGCGGGGGCTGCGGCGGGCCCGCCGGGCCGCCGGGGCTCGGTGCGTACGGATTGCCCGGCGCAGGCCCGAAGGACCCGGTCTGCCGGGTGTCCGACGGGGCGCCGGCTCCGTCCAGGAGCGCGCCGCTCGCCCGGTGCGAGCACGAGGTGGTGCCGAAGGCCCGGTCCACCGACTGGCGCAGCTCGTGCACCAGCAGCACATGGGCCAGCTTGCCGTCGGTGAATTCCGCGTCGCGCAACGCCAGCCGTACGCCGTGCAGCGCGTCGTCGCACAGCCGCCGGGCCTCCGCCCGCGAGGTTCCGGTCGCGGTGAGCGGGTTCCAGGCGCCCGACGCGGCGTCAGTTTTCTGGTCCTCCACGGCGTCCAGCAGATGGGCCAGGCGCCCGAAGAGGCGGCCGGCCTCGGCGAGCGGCACCGCGTTCCGCGGCCTGCCGGCGAGCACCGCGGTGTGGGCGAAGGCTGCCGCGGTGGCGGTCTCCGTGGGTTCGGTGACCGTGAGCAGCGGGGTGCCGGGCCCGGCGATCAGCTCGATGCCGGTCTGCCGGTCGACGGCGTCCACGAGCAGTGCCGTGTCGAAGCCGAGCTGTGCGCCGGTGCGCGCGCCGGCCCGGCCCCAGCCCGCGGCGACCCGGCGCGCGGCGGCGGCGACCGGGCGACGCCTCAACAGGCCGTCCCCGTCCGCGACGTGGTCCCGGACCTTCGCCGAGGCCAGCACCAGGGAGACGGCGGCGGCCAGCCTGGCTCCCTCGCCGCGGGCTACCGGGGCGGTCCGCATGGCGCGCAGTGGGCAGGGCCCTGCCGTACGCCGCCATCCGGTGGTGCGTTCGGACTGAGCCTCCGTCAGAACAGAAACAATCAGACCGTCATAGTTCGTAACGATCCGGGCGAATTGGCCGTGATCGGAGCGAAGTGCGAGGCAGAGCCCGCAGAGATGGGCCATCCACTCGGTCCTGAGCCCCTCGGACAACCGATGGGCACAGGGCCTGACTATTCCGAACACGACGATCCCCCGAGAGTCGTTCACCTTCGCACCCAGCTCGTGCGGCTGCGCGACGTGCATCGTATCGAGCACCCCGTTCACCCGTACGTCCCCCAACATCACCCATACGGCCCGGGGCATCATATTTTCTTTCTTTCAGACTCCTTATGCGGGAGAAACCCTGACGAATCGCCATATCTTCTGTGCCAGTACCGTCACGAATCCCCTGCGCGCCGACTATCCACTTGGCGCACGATCCGCATCATGGACGACCATGGGGAGACGAAAGAGATGCGGAACATGACGGAACCGCGGTGAGAGGAGGCGTCCATGGGATCGGTGCGCAAGGCAAGTGCCTGGCTGGGCCTCGTGGAGGACAACGACGAGCGGTACTACGACGACGAGTACACCGAGGGCCCGCAGACCGGGACCGGGACCGGCCAGGCCTGGGTGACCGACCCCCGGGTGCAGATCGCGTCCGAGGCGGCCGAGGAGACGGGCCGCCGGATCGCCACCGTCACTCCGGACAGTTTCCGGGACGCTCGGGCCATCGGAGAGCTCTTCCGGGACGGCGTTCCGGTGATCGTCAACCTCACGACCATGGACCCCACCGACGCGAAGCGTGTCGTGGATTTCGCCGCCGGTCTGATCTTCGGACTGCGCGGCTCGATCGAGCGCGTGGCCACCCGGGTCTTCCTGCTGACCCCGGCCGACACCCAGGTGGTCACCGAAGCCGCCGGCCGGCCGACCGACGGCTTCTTCAACCAGAGCTGAGCAGGGCGCTCGCCGGACGTTCCGGCCTCCAGGGCGTGTTGCGGAAGTCCCGCCCTAGCGGAACGCGTCGAGACCGGTGAGCGCCTTGCCCAGCACCAGCTGGTGCATCTCCACGGTCCCTTCGTAGGTGAGCACCGACTCCAGATTCGTCGCATGGCGCATCACCGGGTACTCCAGGGAGATCCCGTTGGCGCCGAGGATGGTGCGCGAGGTACGGCAGATGTCGATCGCCTCCCGCACATTGTTGAGCTTTCCGAAACTGACCTGCTCCGGGCGGAGCCTGCCCGCGTCCATCCGCCGGCCCAGATGGTGGGCGAGCAGGATGCCCTTGTGCAGTTCCACGGCCATGTCCGCGAGCTTGGCCTGGGTGAGCTGGAAGCCGCCGATCGGCCGGTCGAACTGCTCCCTGGTCCTCGCATAGTCCACGGCCGCCTCGAAGCTGGCGCGGGCCGCGCCCATGGCACCCCAGACGATCCCGTAGCGGGCATGACTGAGACAGCTGAGCGGGCCGCGCAGACCGGTGACGCCCGGGAGCACCGCGTCGGCGGGCAGCCGCACCTCGTCGAGCACCAGCTCACTGGTGACCGAGGCACGCAGTGACCACTTGTGCTTGATCTCGGGGGCCGAGAAGCCCGGGGTGTCGGTCGGCACGGCGAATCCGCGGATTCCCCCGTCGGTCTGCGCCCAGACGACGGCGACCCCGGCGACCGAGCCGTTGGTGATCCACATCTTGCGGCCGGTGAGCACCCAGTCCCCGCCGTCGCGCCTGGCGAAGGTGCGCATCCCGGCCGGGTCGGAGCCGTGGTCCGGTTCGGTGAGGCCGAAGCAGCCGATGATCTCGCCGGCCGCCATGCCCGGCAGCCAGCGCCGGCGCTGCTCCTCGGAGCCGAAGCGGTGGATGGCGTACATGGCGAGCGATCCCTGGACGGAGACCAGGGACCGGATCCCCGAGTCCGCCGCTTCGAGCTCCAGGCAGACCAGTCCGTACTGGACGGCGGTGGCGCCCGCGCAGCCGTACCCCTGGAGGGACATGCCGAGCGCGCCGAGCGCACCGAGTTCACGGGCCAGCTCGCGAATGCCGGGCAGTTCGCCGCTTTCGTACCACTCGGCGACGTGCGGCAGAACACGGTCGGCGGCCCAGTCGCGTACGGCCCCGCGGATCGCGAGGTCCTCGGCGCTGAGCAGATCGTCGATGCCGATGGGGTCGGCGGGGTCGAACGGTGGGAGCTTCGAGGACTCGGTGGTGGACATGAGGATGCCTCCGGCGGCTCGCGCGATGCCAAAACTAGCAGTGTTAGTTATAACCTCGCACCGACGTTACGGCTCAGCGCGCCGCCCGTCCAGAGCCGGTCGCCTCGGCGGGTCGGCGCCGGGCCGGCCGCGGGAGGGGCCGCTGTGCACGGCCCGGAGCGGGGGTCTCGTGCGCGGCGCTGTCTTCGCGCACCTCGCCCGCGCCGGCCTGCCCGGGTTCGTCGGGCACCGGCGAGGGGCAGTCCATCGCCCGCGGCAGCCGCAGCGCGGCAAGTGCGCCGACCAGCAGCAGCGCGGCGCTGACCAGCAGCGTGACATGCAGTCCCGTGATGAAGGACTGGCGCGCCGTGGAGCGCAGCACCGCACCCAGCGGGCCGCCCAGCCGGTCCGCCACCTGATAGGCCTCGCCCAGCGAATGAGCGGCGGCCTCGCGGGCCCCGGCCGGGACACCCGCTTCGGGAAGCTTCGAGAGACCGGGGGTGTAGGCGGCGTTCATGACACTGCCGAGCAGGGCGATCCCCATGCCCGCGCCCAGCTGGTACGAGGTCTCGCCGATCGCTGCGGCCCCGCCCGCCCGGTCGGCGGGCGCCTCGCTGAGCATGGATTCGTACGCCCCGAAGAGCGTGGTCTGCAGCCCGAAGCCGAGGGCGACGAAGGCCACCGTCAGCAGTGCGGGCCGGTCATGCTGCCCCATCGCGGTCAGAATCAGCACCGAGACGGCCGTGAGCACGAAACCCCAGCCGACCATCCGGCGCGGTCCGACATGTCGCAGGGTGTACGAGCCGGTGGCGCCCGCTGCCATGGCGGCGAAGGTGAGCGGCAACAGCCGCAGACCGGTCTGGAGCGGGCTCAGGCCGAGGACGAGCTGGAGGTACTGCACGGCTATGAGCTCGAGACCGACCAGGGCCAGCATGGCGAGGATGATGCAGCCCACCGAGGCGGAGAAGGCGGGCCTGGTGAACAGCCCGATGTCGATCAGCGGATGCGGACGCCGCTTCTGACGGCGCACGAACACGATGAGCAGCGCCGCCCCGATCAGCAGCGGGACGAGCGTGGCCGGGTTCAGCACCTCACCGGCGCCCGCCCGCTTCACCCCGAGCACCACCCCGAACACACCGGCCGCGGCCATCAGGGCGCCCAGCACGTCCCACGGGCCCTCGTGGCTGCCGCGCGACTCGGGCAGGAGGAGCCGCCCGACCGGCAGGACCAGCGCCATCATCGGGACGTTGATCAGGAAGACCGAGCCCCACCAGAAGTGCTCGACGAGGAAGCCCCCGATGACCGGCCCGGCGGCGGCGCCCACGGCGGCGACCGCGGTCCAGACGCCGATCGCCACGGCCCGCTCACGCCGGTCGGGGAAGACCTGCCGGACGATCGACAGCGTCGCCGGCATGATCATCGCGCCGCCGACCCCGAGCAGGGCACGCGCCACGATGAGTACGCCGGGACTGTCGGCCAGCGCGGCGATCACGGAGGCGACACCGAAGAGGGCGTAGCCGAGCAGCAGCACACGGCGGCGGCCGACCCGGTCCCCGAGCGTGCCGAAGAGAATCAGCAGCGAGGCGCAGACCAGCGGATAGGCGTCGACGATCCAGAGCAGACCGACCGCGCTGGGCCGCAGGTCCTCGGTGACGGCGGGTACGGCGACGTGGAGCACGGTCGAGTCGAGCGCCACGAGCAGGAGGCTGAAGCAGAGGACGACGAGGACGACCCATCGATTGGCACCGTCGGCTGCTGAACGCAGCCGGATTCGGGCTGTGGTCGTCCCGGACATGCATGTACCTCCCAAAAGGTCCTCGCGCTCGGCGGGCCAACCGGGGACACGGCGGTTCGCCGCTCCTCATGGCCCGGCATCGACGGGCGAGTGATCCGTCAGCGTACGCGAGTTCGGAGCCCTCCCACGTGGTCCACCTCATACCCGGTCGGACCGCGGGGTGTGGCGTACGCCACGCCGGCCCGCCGCCCGGACCTGCGGGGAAGCGCTCCGCACCCGGCACAGGACGGTACTCGGCCGCCCCCGCACGACACCCGCCGGGCCCGCGCCGAAAGCGGCCGGTGACCGGACCGGCACCGTCCGTTCCCCCTCCTGCCGGGCCGGATAAATTCATACCGGCACCTCCTGCGCTTTTCTGCCCACCCCCAAACACCCTTCCGAAATGCGTGCGAAATCAATAGCGCGAAGGCCGTTCGAGATGCTCAGGAGGGTCAGGAATTAAGACCTTACTGAGACATAGTCCACATCACATCGTCATCACAAAGAGACCGGATCGACCTGGCCCCGCACTAACTCGCTGTAACGTCGATTGGGTGCGTACCGACATCTTTGCCCGGCTGGACCGGGAGCCGGAGCCGCCGAAGATAGAGCCACCGCGGATGAGCCGGCACCGCATCGCGCTCTTCGGCGGGACGTTGGCGTTCTATCTCGCCATCGTCATTGCTGTGCTGACCTCGTCCTGGCTGGTGACCCTGGACTGGAAGGTCATGCTCTTCCGGCCGTATCAGCAGTGGCCGGAAATCCACGCGTTCCTCGACTACTACATCGTGCTCGGCCAGCGCGGTCCCACCGCCACCATGGTCGCCTGCTGGCTCGGCTGGCGCTCCTGGCGGCAGCACACGCTGCGACCGCTGCTGACGCTGGGCGCGGCGCTGCTGCTGCTCAATGTGACGGTCGGCGCGGTCAAGATCGGTCTGGGGCGCCTCGGCCCGCACTACGCGACCCAGATCGGCTCCGCGGAACTCTTCGCCGGCGGCGACATATTCCCCTCCGGCCACACCGCCAACGCGGTCGTGACCTGGGGAATCCTCGCCTATCTGGCCACCACCCCGCGGGCCCGGCGCTATCTGTCGGCCATGTCGGCCATCGTGTCGCTCGGCGTCGGCCTCACCACGGTCTATCTCGGTACGCACTGGCTCAGCGATGTCCTGCTGGGCTGGGCGGCGGGGCTGCTGATCCTGCTGGGCCTGCCCTGGGTCGAGCCGCTGATCACCCGGGCGGAGGCCTGGATCTTCGCCCAGCGCGACAACCTGCGGGGCCGCCCCGTTCCCTCCGTCCCCGTCGCGGCCGGCGGCCCCAGGCCCGCGCTGCTGCCGCAGCCGGACGGCGGCGACACCCCGGTGCAGAGCCCGGCACTGGAACCGGCCGTCGCGGCGGCCACGGGCACCACCGCCCCCCGCTCACGCACGCACGCCTCGCATCCGGCACATGCGGTGCGCTCGGAGCGGACCCCGGTCACCCCGGCCGGCAGCCGGCGTCCGCCGCACGCCGACCGCACACCGCGCGGCGGCACGAGCCAGGCCCGCCCGGTGGCCGGCGGCTGAGGCCCCGGCGATCACGGAGCCGGTACGCACAGCCGCTCCCCCGGGCATGAGTGAAGGCCCCGACCGGAGTCGGGGCCTTCACTCATGTCCGGGGCCGAATGCCCGGGTCGCTTCGCAGAGTCTCAGCCGACCCAGCAACGGGTGACGACAGCGGCGTCGACCTCGAAGTTGATCCGTCCGCTCCGGAACTCCATGGTGATGATCGCGCCCGGCGGCAGGGATCTGACGGTGCTCCAGCCACGGCTGCGGGCCCGCCGTTCGGCGGCGTCGGCGGCGAGGCCGACGTACTCACCCGGCGCGTCGTCGGGCTGGACGGGAGGGGTCGGTATGGGTGCCATGCCCTTCACCGTAGGCGGCCGCGGGCGGCGGCGGAAGCCGGGGCGCCCGCCATCGCCGGGCATCCTCACGTTCCTCGCCGGTCACACTTCTGTCACAGGTTCACGACACGCCTGCCGTATGAATCACGCCACCCTGACACGCACCCGAGGGACCGGACACACAGTAATCACACAGGCCGGAAACCGACCACGCGGAAGGCCCGGAATCAGAACGGAATATCCCGTGCCAGGCGGGGGGGGAATTCTCGTGCCAAATAACCTGTGTAAATGAGCAGGTCGCCAGGAATTCACGCTTCCTTATGGCAGCCTTATCCTCTGGTCGCAATATTCGCGATGCGGTACGGGGACGGCTGTCGACCACGACTGGTATAGAGGGCGACCCCGGCCGTCCGTATGGCGTTGTCGCAAGCGGGCTCACTCCAGAGCCCGGGTCAGCCGATCCCTGGCCGCCCTGATCGCGTCCTGGAGCTCCGGTGGTTCGACCACCTCGAAGTCGAACCCCAGCATCATCACGTGGATGACCAGCACATCCAGGGTGGCCGCCCCGGTGCGCAGCAGACACGTGTCGGCGTCGACCGCCTCCAGCACTCCGGCCGAGGGCGAGATCCGCTCGGCCGCGCGCTCGATCCCCGCTTTCAGCCGGACCACCGCCCGCGTCGGGTACACGGAGTTGGAGATCCCCTTCGAGACATAGGCCGCCAGATCCTGGGCAGGTGCTTCACTCGGGGCGGACCTCGGGCCGTGCGGCGGCGTGGGGTGATCCGGTCCGCCCGGAACGGACGCCAGTCCGCGCGGTCCGGATCCCAGGCGACGAGACCGGGTAGCCCGGTTCGCGCAGCTTGCCGACGTCGCGCCGGACGGTCCGCGGGGTGACGCCGAGCCGGTCGGCGAGATCGGCGCCGGACCAGTCGCGGTGCGCCTGGAGCAGTGAGAGCAGACGCAGCAGTCGTGCCGAGGTCTCCGACATGGGGCGAGTCTGCCAGGGCTTGCGGACAGCCTCCGTCCGCAAGCCCGCACCGGACGTGCTCTACGGTGCCGGTTCGAGCCGTACGCAGAGGTCGTTGTCGCTGGAGTAGCAGGGAGTGGCCCGGACGCCCTCTCCCGCGCTGCGGCCCGGGTAGACGAAGATCTTCTTGCGGTCCCAGATGTCGTCGAGGATGCGGGAGATCCGTACACCGCCGGCCGGCTCGCCCTCCGCCGCCCCGGGGACCAGCCAGAGCGTCCACAGCTGCTGTGCGGTGTCGGCGCCGTCGGCCAGCCGGTCGAACGGCAGCGTGAAGGCGAAGGTGCTTTCCTGCCCGGTGACCGGCACCCGCAGGACCCGGCCGCCGGCACCGGGCAGTCGCGCCTCCACGTGGGCGTCGGCGCCGAGGCCGGTCCCGTACAGCGTGCCCTCGACGGTCATCCCGGTCCCGTCGAAGGTCACCGGCCCGGCCTCGGCGTGCGGTGCGCGCAGCCAGCAGCGGACGGCGAGCCGGCCGTCGAGGGTCGGGTACGGGATGCGGACCGCGACCGGCCCGCTCGCCGGTGCGCGGTCGACGAGCAGGCGCAGGTCCCTGATCCCGGGCTCGACGGCCACCACCCCCTCGTCGTCCCCGCCCGGCTCCCGCAGATACACGTCCCAGCGGCCCTCGGCGCACTGTGTGGCGCCCGGCAGCACCGCCCGCAACCGTCCGTCGCGCAGCGGGCTCAGCGCCAGCCGTACGGCCCCGGCGTCGCGGTCCGGGCCCTTGGCGCCGCGGAGCCGGAGCAGCAGTTCGGGCGCCTGTTCGTCCTCGCGGCGGCGGAGGTCGAGATCGAAGGTGATCCCACCGTCGGGTCCCACGGTGCAGTCGGCCCTCGGCGTCCTTCGCACTGCGGAGGCGGTCATGCGGTCTTCCCCTTGCGGATCACGGCGGCTGCCTTGTAGCGCACGGCGTACGCCCCGTCCAGCACGGCCCCCCGGGCGCGGTGCAGCGCGGTACTCATCGCGCCGTGCGAGCGGTCGCGCGGGCCGCGCGAGGCGAGTTCGGTGAAGAGCCGTTCATGGCGTTCGGCGATCCGCGACGGGTCGAAACGCTGCGAGGCGGCCAGCGCGGCGAGCCCCGCGCGGTGCCGTGCGTCGTCGTCCTGGATCAGTCCGAGCAGGGCGTCGGCCACCGCCGCCGTGTCACCGACGGGCACCAGCCGCCCGTCGGTGCCATGGTCGATGATCTCGCGCGGGCCGTGCGGGCAGTCGGTGGCGACGACCGGCAGCCCGCAGCGCATCGCCTCGACGATGGTCATGCCGAAGGACTCGCGGTCCGAAGTGACCGCGGCGATCGACCCCTTGGGCCACTCGGCCTCCAGCGGATTGACCGGTCCCATCAGTAATACATGGTCGTGCAGCCCGAGTTCACCGATGAGCGTGAGCAGCGTCTGTCGTTCGTTACCGGTCGCGTCGCCGCCGCCGTAGATGCGCAGCCGCCAGTCCGGGCGGACCGCGACCACGTCGGCGAATGCCCGGACGAGCAGGTCGTACCGCTTGACCTTGTGCAGCCGGCCCGCGGCGATCACCCACTTGCGGTCGCCGTCGGCGGGCGGGACCGTCGGCGCGGGCACGCTGTTGGCAATGGCCTCGATCCGTACGCCGGGCAGTTTGAAACCGGTCCGGTAGGCGTGGGCGTCGGCCTCGGTGACGGTGGTGATCGCGTCGAGCAGGGTATAGCGGTGCGCGATCTCGCGGCGGAGCCGGTAGCCGTGGCTGTCGAGGGTGAGGTGTTCCTGACCGATCCGGACCGGGCCGCGGCGGGCCTGCCTGCTGATGTGCACATTGAGCCCCGGCCGGGTCCCGACCACCACGTCCGCCTCCAGGGAACGCAGATGGTCCGCCACTCGTGCGTCGCTCAGCCTGCTGTACTGCCGGTACCTGCTGTCGCCGCGCGGGAACACGGTCGCGGGACGGGCATATTCGGCTGCGTCGCCGTCGTACGTCGGGCTCTTCTTCCGCAGGTCGACGAGGTGGCTCATGCGCACCCCTGCGGGAGCGCCCAGCGCGGGGACGTCGCGGTGCCGGAAGACCGACACGATCTCGACGTCATGGTGCCCGGCCAGCTCTCCGGCGAGGTTGAACGTCGTGCGGATCGTGCCCCCGACTCCATAGGCGTTGTGGATCAGGAAAGAAATGTGCATGAAACGCCATATCTCCTGGTTCGGCTGATCAGCGGCAGGCTGCACTTGCCATGACGGCACGGACCCGCCGACGGTTCACTCCGCGCAGGGGCGAGTTTCGGCCAGTCGTGAACTCGCCCGGTTTCCCGCTTTGTCGACGTATCGGCGCACCGGCACGTGATCGAGTCGACCACATCTCACCCCGCCAGATCGGGACAAACATCCACCGATCGGTCGTCAGGATCCTGAGATTCACCCTCTGCGCCGGTTGGTTCGATTACGTTCCCTTTCTCGCGTGACCCCGGCCGCGGCTCGCCCGTTGTCATTTCCATGAGCCGGGAACCGCCCGGCGAACGTACCGAGTTCGAGGAGCCACCCGTGCCGCGCATGCTCGACGTCAGCGAGGACGTACGCGCCGAGATCGGCGACGCCGAAGCCGACCGGCTGCTCGTCGGCGACAACACCCCGGGCAGTTACGACTGCACCTCCTGCCGCACCCCCGGCAACTCCGAGCAGGAGCGCACCAGCACGGTGCTCTTCGTCGGCGACGAGACCGCCGTCCTCGCCTTCGCCCACGCGACGTGCATCCCCTCGCAGGTCGTCCAGGTCGCCGAGGAGCAGTTGCAGGGCGCCGTACGCAGCATCACCGGCGGCGACGGCTCCGGCGACGCGGCGCGGCCGCAGGGCCTGCCCACCGAACAGGCCGTCCTCGGGATCACCAGCGGCCTCGTCCTGATCGACGACGAACTCCACCCGGCCCTCGTCGTCGAGCCGACCGGTGCCATCGCCCGTCCGGGCACGGACGGCAGCCGGGGCGACGAATTCCTCCAACTGCTGCTGGAACAGGGCTTTCGCCCGGCCCACCGGATGGACCAGGTGCCCGCCGTACTGCACGGCTGGTCGATCCTGCTCGCCATGGGCCAGTTGCACGCCGTCCTCCAGCCGGGCACCGGCGGCGGCGCACCGGTCGCCTGGTGGCAGGCGCACGCACCGCTCCAGGTCACCGAGGGCTGGCGGACCGCGGCCAGCAAGTCCCAGACCGTCCTCGTCTTCGCCGCCCCGGCCGGGTCGATCGGCCAGCAGCCCCGCGAGGACCTGCTGCGCGACGCCCTGGACAGGGCCGCGGCCGAAGGGCTCCTGGTCGCCGCCGCGATGCCGCTGGCCGGTACCTGATCATGACGGCCGGCCCCTCGCACCGACGGCGAACAGCGATTTCTCCGTCACGCCCGCATCCGACGGGCACTGGGGTCGTTGGCACATACGTGCACTCATACGACTCCTCCCACCAGCGCCCGAGCCCGATCCCTGCCATGCGCCCCTCGCAGGACCCCTCGGGCGGTCCGTCCCACACCCCGATCTACGACGCGTTGTACTCCGAGTACCGCCGTTCGTTCCGGGCGCTGCCGGGTGATCGGAGCGGCGAGGAGAATCTCGGCTTCATGGCCTTCGGTACCGGGCTCCTCGGCAGCCGTCTCCCGCGGAGCGGCCAGTCGGGCCACTCCGCCGGCTTCTCCACCGGTCTCGCCGTCACGGGCGGGGCCACCGCGCACAGCAGCGGCACCGGCGCCTCCGGTTCCTGGCAGCGGGCGAAGGATCAGGCGGCCCCCACCCAGCTGGTCTGGTCCACGCTCGGTGTGGCGCTGTTCATCGCGGTGGTCGTCTTCCTGCGCGACCACCGGG
>NZ_JBSFET010000079.1:0-28318 GCF_053594575.1 Streptomyces sp. NPDC001880 | reverse complement strand
GCCGACCGGCTCAAGAACGGGCCCGGAGAGGGTGGTTCCGGGGAAGTGCCGGAGGGCGAACTGAACTGAACGGGGCGACGGCCGGCTGATCAACGCAGGTCACAGCGACCGGAGTTCGTCGCGCGGAGTTCACCGGCCGTTCGAGTGGAGGAGCTGTAACGGTCGCTTCGAGGAGGCAACCGTCGCGAGCCGCCGCCGGTCTGAGACTGCGCGGCGCCGGTGCATGCACCGACACGCCGCGCGGTCCGGGACTGCGCGGCGCCGGTGCACCACCGACGCACCGCACTGACCACCCGAACCTTCCGAACCCGAACGAAGGAGTCCACGTGGCATCCCGTGCTCTAGGAACCACCGTGGTCCTCGCCATCACCGTGGCGACCGCCGTGACCACCTTCTCCACCGCCCAGGCCTCGACGCCCGACCGCGCCACGACCTCGGTGTCGGCGTCCGCGAAGGGCGCGGTGCCCACACCGACCCCGCGCCGCGACGACTTCAACGGGGACGGCTACCCGGACCTCGCGTTCACCGCGCCGGGTGCCACGGTCGACGGCAAGGCCAAGGCCGGATACGTGGGTGTGGTGTACGGCTCCGAGAACGGACCGCAGACCTCCACCAAGCAGGTCTTCACCCAGAACTCGCCCGGAATACCGGACGCCGCCGAGATCGGCGACGCGTTCGGCAGTTCGATGGTCTCCGCCGACCTCGACAAGGACGGCTACAGCGACCTCGTGGTCGGCGCGGGCAACGAGCAGAACGGCACGTCCAAGCAGGCCGGTTCGCTCACCGTCATCTGGGGCGGCGAGAAGGGACTGTCCGGCGGCGCGACCCTCCTGACCGGCGATCAGCAGTACGCGGGGATCGGCATCCACACCGCCGTCGGCGACTTCGACGGCGACGGCGCCACGGACGTCGTCACCCTCGGATCGGGCAACATCCACGTCCTGTCCGGCCCGTTCGAGCGCGACGGCAGCGCGGCGGCCCCCGCCCGGGAGATCCCCGACATGGACGATCTGCGCTACACGGACATCGCCGCGGGCGACTTCAACGGCGACGGCCGCGACGACCTGGCCGCCGTCGTCCACGACGGCGACGAGTACGACGCCCGGCGCATCCTCATCCGCAACGGCGGCGCCACCGGCCTCGCCGAGGACTACACCACCGTCAACCGTCCCAATGGCTACCGCCTCCAGGGCGGCGAGACCATCACGGCCGGCCACATCAACGGGGACAAGTACGCCGACCTCGTCGTCGGCCGCATCGTCGAGGGCTACGACAGCGATCTGGACTATCCGCTCGCCCTGGGCGGCATGATCACCTACGTACCGGGCAGCGCCACCGGCCCGCGCGGCGACCGGGCCAAGGTCTTCAACCAGGACAGCGCCGGTGTCCCCGGCGCCGCCGAAGTGCATGACGGATTCGGTGCGTCCCTGTCGATCGGCGACATGAACGGCGACGGCTACGGCGACATCGCCGTCGGCGTCCCCCGGGAGGACATCGGCACGAAGAAGGACGCGGGCTCCGTCCTGGTCCTCCCCGGCACCGCGTCCGGCCCGACCGGGACCGGCACGGTGGGCTTCAACCAGGACACGGCGGACGTCTCCGGGGTGGCCGAGGCCGGCGACCTGTTCGGCGGCGCCGCCAAGCTGGTCGACGCCAACCGCGACGGCCGCAGCGAACTGGCTGTCGGCGCCCCCGGCGAGAACGGCAACGCAGGCTCCCTGTGGGTCTTCCCGACCACGGCGAAGGGCCTGACGGCCACGGGCTCGTTCACCTTCGGCCACGGCACGCTGGGCACCGTGGGAACGGCCGCGACGCTGGGTTCGTCGTTCAACCGCTGACCGAACGGAGCGGGGGTGGGGCCGGCCCCGCCCCCGGAGGCCGGGCAGCGGGCATGTCCCGCCCGTGGACCGCCTTTTGCGGTGAGGCCATGCGCCCCCGCACCGTGCGGCAAGCCCTGCCGGTGCCCCGCTGTCCGCTGCCTTCCGGCCCTGGCGGTCGGCCGGCTACCTGGTCATCGCGCCCCGGCCGGAACGAACGTTTCCCCAGTCGGGACGCCTCACCTCACAGCCGGGGTGGGCCCACCGCCTTGATCGAGGAGGGAGCGCTGCAACGCTGCGGAGTGCCGAGCTCAGACCTTGATGACGGTGACGTGCGCCCCGCACAGGGCGGCGAGGTCCTCTGGGTCCGAGGTCAGGATCGTGGTGGGTCCGGGGGCGGCCAAGGCGGTAGCGCTGAGCATGGCGTCAATGGCGTACTTGTGCCCGTGCAGCCCGGCGTCCGCCAGGAGCGCAGCGGCTCGGCGGGCGATCGGCTCGGTCACCGGCTCGACGATGAGGCGGGACAGCGTCCACTCCAGGGCCGGCCGGTTGACGTGGGGATGGACCACCTCCACGAGAGTGGCGGCGGAGGTGATGACGCGGAGATCGTCGGCGCGGGCCAGGGCGAGCCACGCGGTGACCGTTCGGTCGCGCAGGACGGCCTTGGCCAGTCCCTCGCTGTCCAGGACGAGGGTGCCGCCGGGGGTAGCGGGCGAGCGGTTCACGCGGCGTCCGCTTCACCGTCGGCCTGTTCCTGCCGCGCCTGGTGGAGCTGATCACGCAGCGCCTGGATCTCGTCGTCCGTGATGGGCCCGTGGTCGGCCTCGGCGACCTGGATGAGTTCATTGAGGTTGTCGCGTTCGATCTGGCGGGCGACGGCCGCAGCGACGTAGGCGGACAGTCCGGAGGGGCCGCTGCGGGTCCGGGCGGCTTCCGCGATGTCGCGCGGCATGGTGATCGAGTACTTGCCGGTAGGCTCACTCATGCCCTTCATCCTACCGCGCATCCTCCCGCGCTTGGTTCGGAGTCTCCCGCACGCGAACGGCATCCAGGCCCGTTGGTGCGTCGGCGGCGGAGTCTGCGGTTGGCCCGGTGTGGAGCCGGTGCGGGCGTTGCGTGCGGTCAAGCCGTGAGTCCCCGGGCCGGCTCCGGGTCGCTATAGCAGGCGACGAAAAACCCGCCGCAAGTGATCTTGCGACGGGCTGAGAACGGCGCCTGACGAAATGCGGCGCCCCCGGCAGGACTCGAACCTGCGGCCAAGCGCTTAGAAGGCGCCTGCTCTATCCACTGAGCTACGGGGGCCGGGTGGTGGCCTCGGAGGCCTGGAGCCCTGGGGCCGGGCCGGTCGGTGACCTGCCGGGACAAGGATAGGGCTCCGATCACCTTGTCCTGGTTGCTTCACCTGCGTGGCACGATGTGGAGGTTCGGTGAAGCGAACCGATAATCGCAGGTAGGTGGGATTCGTGCAGCGCTTTTCGCGCCTCGCGCGCCGGGTGTTGTGCACTCGTTATGCCTGCGCCCCACTCATCCCCTCTGTCCCGACTTCATCCCTGGGGGAGAACCGGCGCGCAGAGGTGGCTATACGCTTCAAAAAGGCTCCAAAATTGGGCATTCTTCGCATGTGGTGACCTTGGACGTACGGCCTCAGCTCATCGACGCACTTTCCGCCCTGCGCGACCGTGTCGCTGCCGTGCGTCTTCCACTTCCGCTGCCGGGGGCCGCGCGCGCCCGGCAGACCCGGGGGGAGCTGCTCGCCCAGCTCGACGACTTTCTGCTTCCCCGGCTCAGGGATCCCGAAGCACCCCTGCTCGCGGTCATCGGGGGGTCGACCGGGGCGGGCAAGTCGACGCTGGTCAATTCGCTGGTGGGCCGGCGGGTCAGCGAGGCCGGGGTGCTGCGGCCGACCACCCGGACCCCCGTGCTCGTCTGCCATCCGGATGATCACCACTGGTTCGCGGGGACACGCGTACTGCCGCAGCTGACCCGGGTCTGGCTGCCGCCGGACGAGTCCGGGGGGCCCGGCCGGTGCGGGGACCGCGACGGGCTCGACGGGTGCGAGGAGGACGGGACCGCGTTGCGGGTCGAGACCTCGCCCGGACTGCCGCGCGGGCTCGCCCTGCTCGACGCGCCCGACATCGACTCGCTCGTGGTGCGCAACCGGATGCTGGCGGCCGAGCTGATCTGCGCCGCGGACGTGTGGGTGATGGTGACCACGGCCTCCCGGTACGCGGACGCGGTGCCCTGGCATCTGCTGCGTACCGCCAAGCAGTACGACGCCTCGCTCGTCACCGTCCTCGACCGGGTGCCGCACCAGGTGATCGCCGAGGTGTCGCGGCAGTACGGGGCGCTGCTCACCCGGGCGGGCCTCGGCGAGGTGCCGCGCTTCACCATTCCCGAGCTGCCCGAATCGGCCGGCGGCGGCAACGGGCTGCTGCCCACGACCGCCGTCGCCCCGCTGCGGGCCTGGCTCACCCACCGCGCCCAGGACCCGGCGGCCCGCCAGCAGGCTGTGGGGCGTACGGCGGCCGGGGTCATCGACTCCCTGGACGTACGGATGCCCGAGCTGGCCGGGGCCGTCGCGGCGCAGTACGCGGCGGCTGTGCGGCTGACCGGTGTGGTCGAGGACGCGTACCGCACGGAAGGCGCCCGGGTCCGGCGCAGGCTGCGCAGCGGCGGCGTGCTCGCCGGGGACGCCCGCACCAGATGGCGCGGATACCCGCTGTACAGCACCTCCGGCGAACTCCTCGAAGCGCTGGTCGAAAGCCTTTCCGCGCTCCTCCAGTGCGCCGTGGCCGCCGCCGACGAACAGATCCGCACGACCTGGCAGCGCGATCCCGCGGCCGGGGATTTCGGCTTCGAGGACGTCGGCCGGGAGGCCGGGGGGTGGGGGCCCGCCGAGGACATCCGGGGCCGGACCGCCATGGCCGTACGGCGGTGGTGGCGGGTCCTGGAGGAACTGGCCGAGGAGGAGGCGCGCAACCTGGAACGCAGTGCCGCCCCCGACGCCGAGACCGTGGCCGCGCTGCTGGCCGCCGCACTGCTCGGCGGGCGCCGCACCCGGGGCGCCGGGGAGCAGCTCGCCGAACGGATCGGCGCCCAGGGCGCGCTGCGGCTGCGCGACAAGGGCGGGGCGCTGCTCACCGACTGCCTCGACCGGGTGATGAACGGCGAGCGCGACCGCCGGCTCGCACCGCTCGACGCACTCGACGTGGCCCCGGAGCCGCAGGCCGAACTGATCGCCGCGCTGTCCGTACTGCAGAAGGAGAGGTGGCAGCGATGACTGCCGTCACTGACGAGGGGCCCGGCCGGGTCGGCGGCCCCGCTTCCCACGAGGACCGGGACTTGGACGGGCAGGGCCGGGCCTCCGGGGTGGGCCGGATCCCCGAGGCGGGCCGGGCCTCCGGGACGGGCCGGGAATGGAACGACGGGCTCATTGCCCGGCGGGCGGCCACCAGGGCGGCGGACCCCGAACCCGAAGCCGCCCCGGACGACGACGTACGGCCGCCCCAGGTCGAGGCCTATGTGCCCTCCGGCGGCCCGCTCCGGCCGCGGCTCGACGCGCTGCGCGAACTCATCGGGCTGTCCCGGGCCCGGCTCGACGGGGACACCCTCGCCGAGGCGGGACGGGTGCTCGACGAAGCGGCGGCCCGGCAGCGGCTCTCCTCCCGGCACACCGTCGTCGCCATCGCCGGGGCCACCGGCAGCGGCAAGTCGACGCTCTTCAACACCCTCGCGGGCGCCCAGATCTCCGACACCGGGCTGCGCAGGCCGACCACCGCCGCCCCCCTCGCCTGCTCCTGGACCGACGGGGCGGCCGGACTGCTCGACCGGCTCGCCATCCCCGGCCGGCTCAGGCGCAGGCCGCAGCAGGGCGGCGCGGACGCCGACGAGGCCCTTCAGGGGCTCGTCCTCGTCGACCTGCCCGACCACGACTCGGCGGCGACCGAGCACCGGGAACAGGTCGACCGGGTGCTCGCGCTGGTCGACGCCGTGATCTGGGTCGTCGACCCGGAGAAGTACGCGGACGCGGCTCTGCACGAGCGCTATCTGCGGCCGCTCGCCGGGCACGCCGAGGTCACCTTCGTCGTCCTCAACCAGATCGACCGGCTGCCCGGCGACGCCGCCGACCTGGTCCTCGACGATCTGCGCCGGCTGCTCGACGAGGACGGCATGGCGCTCGGCGAGCACGGCGAACCCGGCGCCACCGTCATGTCCCTGTCCGCGCTCACCGGCGAGGGCGTCGGCGAACTGCGCGAGGTGCTCGGCCGGTTCGTCCAGGAGCGCACCGCGGCGGCGCGCAGACTCTCCGCGGACGTGGACGCCGCCGCGGCCAGGCTCCGCCCGGTGTACGTGGCCGAGGGGCGCCCCGGTCTCGGCGAACGGGCCCGCGAGGAGTTCGCCGACCGGCTGGCGGACGCCGTCGGGGCGGCCGCGGCGGGCCAGGCGGCCGAGCGCGAGTGGCGCAGGAACGCCGGACGGGCCTGCGGTACGCCCTGGCTGCGGCTGTGGCGCTGGTACGAGTCCGTCCGGCGGCCCGGAAGCCTGGAGCGCCCGGCGCTGCCCGAGCCCCCGGAGGAGCAGCTCACCGCCCGCCAGCGCGTCGAGCAGGCGGTACGGGTGGTGGCGGACGAGGCCTCCGACGGGCTGCCGGGCCCCTGGGCGCAGGCGGTCCGCGAGGCCGCGGTGCGCGGTGCTCAGGGACTGCCGGAGGCGCTCGACGGGCTGGCGCAGAGGGCCGGAGCGGAGCGCCCGCCGGGCGGTGCGGCGGTGGTGGCGACGGGGGTGGCCGGGGCCTCCGGGGTGGCGCACAGCGGCCGGGTGGGCGGGAAGCCGCCGAGGCCGAGGTGGTGGCCCGCCGCGGTGCTGGCGCAGGTGTCCATGACGCTGCTGCAGATCTTCGGCGGTCTCTGGCTGGTCGGCCAGATCGTCGGCGTACTCGAACCGGGATACCTCACGCCCGCCCTGGTGATGCTGACCGGGGTCGTCGGCGGCCCCCTGGTGGAGTGGTCGTGCGTGGCCGCGGCGCGTGGGCCGGCGCGACGGTACGGGCAGGAGGCCGAGCGGCAGTTGCGCGAGGCCGCGGCGGCCTGCGGCCGGGCCCGGGTGCTCGATCCGGTGGCCGCTGAACTCGTGCGGTACCGAGAAGTGCGGGAGAGGTACGCGGCGGTGACGGAGATTTCCACAACCGGCGGGTAGTCCACAGGCATCAGCGGGATTCCCGCCTTCCCTTCAACCTGGGATCAGTGACCGCGCGGACGCGAACGCCGGTCCGAAGGCCGAAGGGGAGGCGGAGTCATGAACGAAACCTTGGTGACATTGGTGGGCAACGCGGCGACGGGCGTGGAGTTCCGGGAGACCGCGACTGGCGGAATGGCGCGATTCCGGTTCGCGGTGACCCCGCGTCGCTGGGACCGTGAGAAACAGCTCTGGGCGGACGGGCACACCAGCTTTTACACCGTGTGGGCCTGGCGGACCCTGGCTTGGAATCTGACCGGTTCCGTTTCCGTCGGCGAACCACTCGTCGTGCACGGCCGGCTGAAGGTGCGCGAGGAGGAACGGGAGGGACAGCGGCGGACGTTCGTGGACATCGAGGCGATCGCGGTGGGCCATGACCTGACGCGGGGGACCGCAGCGTTCCGGCGGGTCATGCGGGGTGACCCCGCGCTGACGGCGCGTGTGGGCAGCGCGGACAGGCCGGACGACGGTCCGGATGAACCCGCTGGGTCCGGTGGGTCCGGGGGAGGGGCGGAGCGTTCCGGGAGCAAAGGGGCGACAGGGCGTCAGAAGGCCGGGAAGGAGCTGGCGTCGGTGCCGTGACGGGCCGACAGCGGGGCGAAAAAGGCGCCGAAATCGGGCCCGGGGCGGCCGGGAGGCGAACGCCACTGATACCGGCGATAACGATTCCGATTCGGAATGGTTGTACGGCGGTAAGACGGGGGACTGTTCATCGCTTCGTCCTTAGGATTCCTCAGTACTCACGGGGCACTTGAGTCGACTGGCGGGGCAGTCCCCACACGCGCATCAGGCGCGGAAGGTCCCGCCCGGAGGGGAATTCTGTGTTTTCTGCTTCTTCAGCGACCGCTTCGTCGTCCTCGGGGACGACGGCCCATTCTCCGAGGCGGCGCGGCATAGCCCGGCTGGCCGCATCGGTGGTGGCGTCCGGTCTGGTCATGGCAGGCGCCCTCGTCGGCGCGGGCAGCGCGGTCGCCGACGAGACCCCGCAGCACCAGGGCGGCGCGGCCGCGGTGCTGGACGGGTTGAAGACCTTCGACCGCGCCGTGCTGCACGCGAACGGCAGGAACCAGGAGCTGCCCGCCGGCCTCTTCGAGATGACCGTCGACGGCGGCGGCAAGATCAAGACGTACTGCATCGACATCCACAACCCCACCCAGGACCAGGCGAAGTACCTGGAGACCCCCTGGAACCAGACCTCGCTCGGCGGCAACAAGAACGCCGGCAAGATCCGCTGGATCCTGGAGCACTCCTACCCGCAGGTCGACGACCTCGCGGCGCTCGCCGAGGAGGCCGGCACCGGGCCGCTCACCGAGAAGACCGCGGCGGCCGGCACCCAGGTCGCCATCTGGCGCTACTCGGACAACGTCGACATCGAGGCGAGCGACAGCCAGGCCGAGAAGCTCGCCGACTGGCTGGAGCGCAGCGCCGTCGACCAGGCCGAGCCCAAGGCGTCCCTCGCCCTGGACCCGGCCGCGGTCTCCGGCAAGTCCGGTGAGCGGCTCGGCCCGGTCACCGTCCGCACCAACGCCGGCCAGGTCTCCGTGACCCCGCCCGCCGACGCCGCCAGCGGTGTCAAGATCACCGACAAGGCCGGCAAGCCCGTCACCGCCGCGGTCAACGGCGCCGAGCTCTACTTCGACGTGCCGGCGGGCGCCGCCGACGGCACCGCCTCGATGACGGTCCAGGCCACCACCTCGGTGCCGGTCGGCCGGGCCTTCGCCGGTGTGACCAAGAGCCAGACCATGATCCTGGCCGGCTCCAGCGAGACCACGGTCTCCGCGACCGCCACCGGGACCTGGGCCAAGAAGGGCGCGATCCCGGCCGTCTCGGCGAAGAAGAACTGCGCCAAGGGCGGCGTGGACGTCACCGCGTCCAACGAGGGTGACGAGGCCTTCACCTTCGAGCTGGCCGGTGCGAAGCACACCATCGAGGCGGGCAAGACCGAGACGGTCACCGTCCCGGTCGCCGAGGACCAGGCGTACGACTTCACGATCACCGGCCCCGGTGGCTTCACGAAGACGTTCAAGGGCGTCCTGGACTGCAAGACCAGCGGCAGCGCCACGGGCGGCACCGAGACCCAGACCGGCGGCGACAAGACCCCTGTCACGTCCGGCGGCAGCTCGACCGGTGGCTCGGGTGACCTCGCCGAGACCGGTGGCTCCAGCGCCACCCCGGTCATCGCGGGCGTCGCGATCGCTCTCGTCGTCGTCGGCGGCGGCGCGGTCTTCTTCCTCCGCAAGCGCAAGACGCAGACCTCCGCACAGTGATCCCGCACCGTCGCCCCGTAGCTGAATCCCGGGAGTGACGAACGAAGGCGGGCTGCCACGTCCGCCTGATGACCGGCCCCGGTACGCCGATGCGTACCGGGGCCGTCGCATGCCGGAAACCTTCGCCCCGGCGCACCCGGCAGGCCGGGACGGGCGTATCGCGGACGGGGCGGGCTCCACCATGGGGCAGTCGGCGGGCGTCGCCCGGGCAGTGTCACGTCGACCGGTGCCTCGGATCGCGGAACGCGGTCGAGGAGATCCAACTGGTCGAAAATAGAAGGTGGTTGAGGTTCCTTTGGGGGACGATGAGGGCTTGGGAGCGGGCCGCCGGACCTGGGGCCTGACCGCCTTGTGCGCATCGCCACGGCGATGCCGGATGATGAGGGACATCTGAGTGAAGCTTCGAAGAACCGTCACCGTCCTGTCCGGCGCGGCACTGTCGGTTGTCATGCTTGTGTCGCCGGTCGGCGCACAGCCGACGCCGGCCGGAGCCTCGACCACCTATCAGATCAACGCACAGCACGACGGCAGCCTCGTCGACACCGCGGTGGGCGCGCCGCCGCTCAGTCGGAAATGGTCCCGCGACCTGGGCGGGAACGTCTCCTACCCCGTCGTGGCCGACGGGCGCGTCTTCGCCACCGCTGCCTCGCCGAACGGGTACGGCACCGTCCTCCACGCCATTGACGCGGCCACGGGCGAGAACGCCTGGGAGCCCGTCGACCTCGGTGGCACCTACTGGTGGTCCGCGCTCGCCTACGGGGGCGGCCGGCTCTACGCCCAGAACCACGACGGCGTGCTGACAGCCTTCGACCCGGCCACCGGGACGAAGATCTGGACCACCACGCTGCCCGGCCAGTATTCCTTCACCTCGCCGCCCGCCTTCGCCGACGGCGTCGTGTACACGGGCGGCGCCGGCTCCGGCGGCACCCTGTACGCGGTGGACGCGTCCAGCGGTGCGGTGCTCTGGACCCAGCCCGTCGAAAACGGGGACAACAGCTCGCCCGCCGTCACGGCCGACGGGGTCTACGTCTCGTACGCCTGCGAGCAGACATACGCCTTCGCCCCCAAGTCGGGCGACCCGATCTGGCGCCACCGGACGGACTGCTCCGGCGGCGGGGGCCGCACCCCTGTCATCGCCGACGGCGGTGTCTGGGTCCGCGACGACGCCGGGATGGTCCCCTCGGTCCTCGACGCCGCCGACGGGACGGTACGCGGCACCTACGAGGCCACCGGCCGGCCGCCCGCACCGGCCTTCGACGGGCGCCAGGGCTACTTCGTCGACGACGGTGTCCTTCAGGAGCGACACAGCCGCACCCTGGCCACTCGCTGGAAGTTCGAGGGCGACGGCCAGATCAGCACGGCGCCGATCGTCGTCAACGGCTACGTCTACGTCGGCTCCCGAACCGGCCGGCTCTGGGCGCTCAACGGCGCCACCGGTCAGTCCGTCTGGTCCACCGACGTCGGCGCGCCGATCAACGAGCCCGACGAGCACAACGTGTCCGAGCCGCTGACCGGTCTCGGAGCGGGTGGCGGGCTCGTGGTGGTTCCGGCCACCCACCTGCTGGTCGCGTACGGGCAGTGAACAGCGGGGGTGGTGGCCGGTTCCGGCGGCCACCCCCTGCCCGGCCGCCGTTGAACGAGGTGAGGACCGGGCCCGCCGGCCGGGCGACGCCCGCGGAGCTGTCGTTCCCGGGCCGTGCGAGGCCGCCCGTCAGCGACCGGCTGCGACGGCCGGTTACGGACCGGCTACCGGCGGGGACGGTGAAGGGGCAGGTCACGGGCGCCCGGTGAGACTGGTTTCCGTAGACAGGCGGCCGTCAGGCAAGATGGGGTGTATCTGCCCACACATCGATAGCCGGACGGTTTCTCTTGGCTGAGTACATCTACACCATGCGCAAGACGCGCAAAGCGCACGGCGACAAGGTGATCCTCGATGACGTCACCCTGAACTTCCTGCCCGGCGCGAAGATCGGTGTCGTGGGCCCCAACGGCGCCGGCAAGTCCACGGTGCTGAAGATCATGGCGGGCCTGGAGCAGCCCTCCAACGGTGACGCGTTCCTGTCGCCCGGTTTCAGCGTCGGCATCCTCATGCAGGAGCCGCAGCTCGACGAGACGAAGACGGTCCTGGAGAACGTCCAGGACGGCGCCGCCGAGATCATGGGCAAGCTCAAGCGCTTCAACGAGGTCGCCGAGCTCATGGCGACCGACTACTCCGACGCGCTCATGGAGGAGATGGGCAAGCTCCAGGAGGACCTGGACCACGCCAATGCGTGGGACCTGGACGCCCAGCTGGAGCAGGCCATGGACGCGCTGGGCTGCCCGCCCGGCGACTGGCCCGTCGTCAACCTCTCCGGTGGTGAGAAGCGCCGCGTCGCGCTCTGCAAGCTGCTGATCGAGGCCCCCGACCTGCTGCTCCTCGACGAGCCCACCAACCACCTCGACGCCGAGTCGGTGAACTGGCTGGAGCAGCACCTCTCGAAGTACTCGGGCGCCGTCGTCGCCGTCACGCACGACCGCTACTTCCTGAACAACGTCGCCGAGTGGATCCTCGAACTCGACCGCGGCCGCGCGCACCCGTACGAGGGCAACTACTCCACGTACCTCGACAAGAAGGCCACCCGCCTCAAGGTCGAGGGCCGCAAGGACGAGAAGCGCGCCAAGCGGCTCAAGGAAGAGCTGGAGTGGGTCCGCTCCAACGCCAAGGGCCGGCAGACCAAGTCCAAGGCCCGTCTCGCCCGTTACGAGGAGATGGCGGCCGAGGCGGACAAGATGCGGAAGCTGGACTTCGAGGAGATCCAGATCCCGCCGGGCCCGCGGCTCGGTTCCATCGTCGTCGAGGTCGAGAACCTCTCGAAGGCCTTCGGCGACAAGGTCCTCATCGACGACCTGTCGTTCACGCTGCCGCGCAACGGCATCGTCGGCGTCATCGGTCCGAACGGCGCGGGCAAGACCACGCTGTTCAAGATGATCCAGGGCCTGGAGACCCCGGACACCGGCTCCATCAAGATCGGTGACACGGTCAAGATCTCCTACGTCGACCAGTCCCGCGCCAACATCGACCCGAAGAAGACCCTCTGGGCCGTCGTCTCGGACGAGCTGGACTACATCAACGTCGGCCAGGTCGAGATGCCCTCGCGGGCCTATGTCTCCGCGTTCGGCTTCAAGGGCCCGGACCAGCAGAAGCCGGCCGGCGTCCTGTCCGGTGGTGAGCGCAACCGCCTCAACCTGGCGCTGACGCTCAAGGAGGGCGGCAACCTGCTGCTCCTCGACGAGCCCACCAACGACCTCGACGTCGAGACCCTGTCCTCGCTGGAGAACGCCCTCCTGGAGTTCCCGGGCGCCGCAGTGGTCATCTCCCACGACCGCTGGTTCCTGGACCGCGTCGCCACGCACATCCTGGCGTACGAGGGCGAGTCCAAGTGGTACTGGTTCGAGGGCAACTTCGAGTCGTACGAGAAGAACAAGGTCGAGCGTCTCGGCGCGGACGCGGCCCGCCCGCACCGTGCCACGTACAAGAAGCTGACGCGAGGCTGATCGTCTTGGCTCGTCACATCTACAGCTGCCCGCTGCGCTGGTCGGACATGGACGCCTTCGGCCATGTGAACAACGTGGTCTTCCTCCGCTACCTGGAGGAGGCGCGCATCGACTTCATGTTCCGGCTGGCGCCGGGGGACGGTTCGCCGTCCTTCTCCGGCGGCTCCGTCGTGGCCCGCCACGAGATCGACTACGTACGGCCGTTGGTCCACCGGCACGAGCCGGTCACCGTCGAGTCCTGGGTCACGAAGATCGGCGCGGCGTCGCTGACGATCGCGTACGAGATCAAGGACCCGGACCAGGTGTACGTACGCGCCTCGACCGTCGTCGTGCCGTACGACCTCACAGAGGAGCGGCCCCGGCGGATCTCCGCCGAGGAGCGGCTCTTCCTCCAGCAGTACATGGTCGAGGAGCCTGCCGCAGCATGACGGTGCCCGTACGGTCGCTGGAGTTCGCCGACCGGAGGGAGGCCGCGGATCTCGCGGCCTTCCTCGGCCGGCTGCTCCACTACGACCGGGCCGCCGCGGTGCGGATGCAGGCGGGCGGCGGCGCGCTGGCCGTCTTCGGCAGGCCGCCGTCGTTCGAGGTGCTGGCGATCCGGGCTGCGCGGCTGGCCACGCCGGACGACTTCGACCTCACCGTGTCCGCCGGTGAACTCCTCGAATCCCTCGGGGAGTCCACCGACGCCGGCGCGATCCCGGCACCCGTCACCGGGCCGCCGTGGACGGGGGTCCTGCCGCCCCGTGGCGGCTGGCGCGAACTGCCGGGTCTGCCCGACCCGGTCTCCCTGCGCACGGCGGTCACCGCCGCGGTGGCGGAGTTCCGCTCCCGCGACGAGGCCCTGCCCGAGGAGCGCCGCACCCGGGCGCAGCGGGACCTGATCGGCCGCGAGATCTGGTCGCGCACGCTCGCCGGTACCGAGCTCCCGCTGCGGGCCGTGCACGCCGCCCAGTCCCTCGGCTTTCTCCGCCCGGCGCCGGACTTCCCGGTCGCCCTGCTCGCGGCCGGTTCCTGGCTGCGGCTGCGCACCCCGTTCGGCTCGATCGCCCTGCGCGGACCGGGCAGCGGGCTCGGCACGCTCGCGGTGACGGTGGGCGCGGGCTGAGCGTCCCGCCCGACGACACGACCCGACCGGACGGACCGGGAGACCTGACCGGTCAGGGCCCTGTCCACCAGCCGGAGCGCGGCCAGGTCCTGGGCGCCCTGAGCCGGGTCGCCCATCCGGACGGTGAACACGGAGCCCGTCACGGGCGCGGCTGGTCGTCCGGCCAGATTCCGATGTGGTCCTGCTCCAGCTCCAGCATCACCCGGTGCTCCATCCCGAGCGCCTCCGTGTAGTCGGCGGGCAGCTGCAGCCGGCCCGCGCGGTCGAGCATCGCGTACTCCCGTGCCACCTGGGACTCCTGGCCCGTCGCCGCGTCCACCTCGGTACGGCGCAGCACCTCGGAGGACGTACGGCCGTCGCGGATGGCGACCGTGCGGCGGACCTCGGACGCCACCGCCTGGTCGTGGGTGACGATCACGATCGTGGTGCCGAGTTCCTCGTTGGCGCGGCGGAACGCCGCGAAGACCTGCTCGCCGGTGGCCGAGTCGAGCTCGCCCGTCGGTTCGTCGGCGAGCAGCACCGACGGGTTGTTGGCGAGCGCGACCGCGATCGCCACCCGCTGCTGCTGGCCTCCGGAGAGCTGCTGCGGGCGCCGGTCGCGGCAGTCGGCGACCTCCAGGATCCGCAGCAGCGATTCGGCGCGGGCGGCCCGTTCGGCACCCCGGATCCGGCCCCGGCCGCGCAGCTGCATCGGCAGAGTGACGTTCTGGACGGCGGTGAGATACGGGAGCAGATTGCGGGCGGTCTGCTGCCAGACGAAGCCGACGACCTCCCGGCGGTAGCGGAGCCGTTCCTTCTGTCCCATCGACAGCAGGTCGCGGCCCGCCACCTTCGCCGACCCGGCCGTCGGCACGTCCAGGCCCGCCAGGATGTTCATCAGGGTCGACTTGCCGCTGCCGGAAGCGCCGACCAGGGCCATCAACTCGCCCTCGGTGACCAGGAGATCGAGGCCCTGGAGGGCCTGCACCTCCACCCCGTCCGCGGAGAAGATGCGGACCAGCCGGTCACAGGCGATCAGCGCGTCGTGCCCGTAGGAGGGCCGGTCGCGGCGCGCGGCGGCCCGCTGTTCGAGCTCGGCGAGGGTGGTGCCGGTCGACGGTGACGTCATCGGGGGTCTCCTGCCCTGAGTTCGGTGATCGATCCGCGGCGGCTCGCCCACCATGCCTGGACGGCGGCCAGCGTGGCGGTGAGGACGGCCACGCCGAGCGCCGGAAGCATCAGCGACCACGGGTCGGGCCGCAGCCGGGCGGTGTCCGGCACGGTGGCGCCCGGCCCGTTGAAGAGCGCCAGCCCCACGAGGTCGACGCCCGGGGCCAGCAGCGAGATCGTCGCCCAGCCGACCAGCACTCCGCCGAGGGCCGCGGGCAGGGCCTGCGGCAGCGATTCCAGCCCCAGCAGCCGCCTTCCCTGCCGGGAGGTGAGGCCCATGGTCCGCAGCCGGGCCAGCAGGGCGATGCGCTCCGGTGCGGTGCGCAGCAGCGACAGCAGGACGGCCAGCAGGGCGTAGCCCGCCCCGACCGCGACCGCCGCCGCGTAGATCCCGCGCGCCCCCCGCTGCATCGGGGTGTCGACGAACGCCGCCCGCTCCTCGGCGCGCAGCCGTACGGAGACGCTCTTGCCCGCCTGCCGGGCCGTGTCCCGCAGGGCCTTCGGGTCCGGGTCACCGGCCACCAGCAGGGTGGTGGTCCGCTGCCGGGTGAGCGCTGCGGAGTCGACGAGCAGGAACTCGTGGTCGGGGACGGCGGCGGTACGCGGCACGATCCCGACCACCCGCACCCTGAGGTCCCCGGCCGCGGTGGTCAGGTCGCGCGGTCCGTCGCCCAGTTCAGCGGCGGTGGACGGCGACGCGATCACCGGCACGACCATGCTCCCGGCCCTGCCCTTGCCCGCCCGCAGCCGGTCGGCCGGGAACGCCCCCAGGTCCGTCGTACGGGCCAGCCCGGCGTACGTGTCGGGGTCGACGCCCAGCACGACCGTGTTCTTCATGCTGCCGGAGCCGTCCGCGGCGGGCGGCATCGGCACCCCGGACACCACCTGCACCGCGGCCACCTGCCGTACGCCGTCCGCCGCCCGGACCTCCCGGACCACCCGGGCCGGGAGCGGCGCCGCGTCGAGCAGCCCGCTGATCCGGGCGTCCGCGCCGACCGCGAGCACCGCTGCCCGGTCACGGGCGTCCGAGACCCCGGCGAGGACCGAACCGCCGAACGCCGCCGTGGTCAGCGCCAGCAGCAGCGCGAGCAGCGGCAGCGCACCGCCCGCCGAACTCCGCCCGGCACGGGCCAGCGACAGGAAGCCGACCGCCCCGCGCCGCCGGGCGACGGCCCGCGAGGCCAGCCGCAGCGGCCACGGCAGCAGCCGCACCAGGACCAGCGCCGCGATCAGCCCGACGAGCACCGGGGCTGCGCTGACCAGCAGATCGCCGCCGTCGCCGTCCGCCGTGCCGCGCCGCCGCAGCCCGGCCACCGCACCCGCCGCCAGCACCAGCACGGTGAGCTCGGCGACCGTACGCAGCCGGGACGGGCGGGCGTCCATCAGATCGTCGCGGGTACCGGGCAGCCGCAGCCGGCGATGCGGCAGCACCGCTCCCACCGGCACCGCGGCGCAGATCAGCGCGGCGACGAAGGCCGGCCCGGCCACCGAGGGCCACAGGTGGGCCGGTCCGAAGAACGGCAGCGCGGCCAGCAGCCCCAGCGCCGCCGCGGGCACCGCGACCACCGCCGTCTCGGCGAGCAGCCGCCCGCTCAGCCCGGCCAGCGAACCGCCGCGCGCCCGCAGCAGCGCCAGTTCCTCCCGGCGACGCCCGCCGATCAGCCCGGCCGTCATCAGCAGCACCACGGCGGCGACGGCCCCGACGCCCACGGCGGCCACCGTGACGACCGGCTCGATCGCCGTGCGCAGCGTGTCGTAGCCGGCGAGGATCCGGTCCAGTTCGGTCCGGAAGGCCGCGTTGTCACCGGCCATCGCCCGCAGCCGCACCAGCCCCGGACCGCTCTCCAGCGAGGCGACCGCCGAACGCAGCCCCGGCACGTCGTCGGCGGTCAGACCGGAGGCGTCCGGCGCGAACCGCCAGAACATCTCCGGCTCGCCGGTCGAGCCGAGCAGTGCGGGCCCGGCGTCCGGCGCCAGCAGCACGGCCGCGGTCCAGTAGTGGCGAGGCGGGGTCGGAGGGGGCGGGATCGGGGTCGGCTCGGGCACCAGGGCCGGGGTCCGCAACAGCGGATCGGCCGACCAGTAGGTGCTCCGGGGCTCCTTGGGGGCGACGACGCCGGTGATCCGTACGGTCAGGTGCTCCCCGGCCCGGGTCGGTACGGAGATCGTCGAGCCGGGCTCGGCCCCCAGCGCCTTCGCCGTCTCCTCGGTGATCGCGCCCTCCACCGCTTCGGTGTCCTCGGTGACTGTGCCGCGCACGGTGGGCCAGGCCCCGGAGCGCAGTGCGGCGTGGCGGGGGAGGTCCGACAGGGTGGTGTAGCTCAGCTGCGGGTCGAGCCCTTCGGGCCGCGGCAGCCAGGTCTCCTGCGCGGGTATCGGCCGGCTGGTGCCGAAGCCGTACGAGGATTCGCCGGCACCGGGCCGCACCTTGGCGGGCAGCGCGGCGCGCGTTTTCTCGTGGACGGTCTTCAGCGCCGCGCCGCGCACCGCCGCCTCGCGCTCGGCCGGGAGCATCTGGAGGCCGGGCTGCGGGCTGATCAGCTCCAGGGCGCTGTGCCCGGGGCTGGCGGCGGTGATGTCGTGCTGCAGCCCGTCGGTCCCCTGGCGCTCCACCGCGCGCGGGAAGAGGGCCGCGAGGAACGACGTGACCAGCACCAGCAGCCCCAGCGCCCAGGCCGTGCCGGGAGCGGTACGCAGCCGGGTACGGACCCAGGGCGCGGTGGCGAGGGTGTCGCCGTCTCGAACTGAACGCGGAGTCATGTCAGTTGTCCCCCTGGACGCGCAGCGAGGCCGCGGGGTCGGCGCCGCGCAGCGCGAGCGACACGACGATCACCAGCGGCAGCGCGGCGACCCCTGCCAGCAGCGCCGCGATCTGACCGGCCGGCAGTTGCACCAGCACCCCGGGCACCGGCGCGGCGGCCTGCCCGGTCAGTACGACGAGCGGTACGACGGCGCGGTTCAGCACGGCCCCGAGCACGGCCCCGACCAGCAACGCGATCGCGATCAGTACGCCCTGCTCGGCGGCGATCATCCGGGTCAGGCGGCGGCGCGGGGTGCCCAGCGCCCGCAGGACGGCGAACTCGGCGGCCCTTTCCCGCTGTGCGCCGACCGCGCTCACCGCGAAGCCGACCGCGGCCAGGGCCGCGGCGACCACCGCCACCGCGGGCAGCGCGGACTGCGGCCCGGCGCCCAGCGGATCGCCGACCAGTTCCCGCGCGATCTCGTCGCGCACCAGGACCTGCGCCGGATCGGTGTCGGGCTGCGCCCGCAGCGCGGCGGCGGCCTTCGCGGTCTGCCCGGGGGCGGTGCTCAGCCACCACTCGTTGGCGGTGAGCACGGCGCCGGGGCGCTGCGCGAAGACCTGGCCGACGGCCCCGAAGTCGAGGAGCAGGGCTCCGCCGTCGCGGTCCTCGGCCCGCCCGGCAGCGGAGCCGTCCGCGCCGGTGCCGGTGGTCGGGAGCCCGCGCACCACGTCCGCGATCCTCACCCGGAGCGTCTCGCCGGCGAGCGTGACATCGACGCTCTGGCCCTTCTTCGCTCCGGCGGCCTTCAGATACGTGTCGGTGACGATGGCCTTCGGCATCGGGGCCTTCGGGCGGGGTGCGGTGACCCGTACGGAGAAGGCGGGCGTGTAGTTCCACATGTTCGGGGCGGAGCCGGTGTCGTACCCGACGGTCAGCGGGCTCTTCGCGGAGGCCGTCGCGTCCACCGCCTGGCCGGGCTCCGCCTCGCCACCGTTGCCGGTTCCGGTCAGCTCGGCGTGCCAGCCGAACCCGTCGGGGACCGGGATGGGGCGCTCGGTGCCGTCGGCCGTCACGGTCCGCAGGGCGCCGATGCCGAGCCGCTGGGATTCGTCCGGCCCGGTCGGCCGGTTGCCGCTCAGCTCGAACCCGGTCACCGCGAGCCCGCCCTCGGCCGCCACCGCGAAGTCGACCGGATGCGCCTTGCCGTCCACGGGCACGGATCCGGCCGACACCCGGTAGGGCAGGCCGTAGCTGTCCTCCAGCAGCACGGCGAGGACCGGATCGCCGGCCGTGCCCGCGTGCGTCCCGGCCGCCGTGATCCGTACGTCGAACCGGAGCCGCTCGCTGTGCTCCGGCAGCGTCAGCCCGGCCCGCGCGGTCTTCGGCGGGTCGAGCGGGTCGAACAGCCGCTCGCGCGGCCGGTTGACGAGGTCGTCGCGGATCAGCATCCGCTCGGTGGCGTGCGCGGTGTCCAGGGCGAGGACGGAGGCGGTGCGGTCGCCCGAGAGCTCCGTGGTCGCGCGGAACGCGGGCGCGGCGTCCCGTACCCCTGGCAGCCGCGCGTACCCGCCCGCCTTCGCCGGATCGTCGTCGCCGCCGGTCGTCACGCGCAGCGACGCACCGGCCCTGAAGTCCGCCTGGTCGCTCTGCGAACGGTCCCAGGAAGCGCGCTGCCCGATGGCCAGCATGCCCATCGCCACCGCGAGGACGAGCAGCAGCACGGGCCCGGCGTTGCGCAGCGGGCGCCGGCTGAACTGCCAGCCGGACAGGGCCGCGATCAGCCCCCGGCCGCCCGCCGCACCACGCTCCGCGAGCCGGGCCGCGGGCGGCAGCAGCCGCAGCGTCAGTACGGTGCCCGCCAGCAGCAGCAGCGCGGGCGCCGCGACCAGCAGCGGATCGATGCCGAGCCGGCCCTGCCGGTCCCCGCTCAGCACACCGCCGCCGGCATCCGTGGCCCGGCGGTCGAGCTGCCAGTACGCCACCGCCGCGATCACCAGCAGCCCGAGGTCGGCACCCGCCCGCAGCGGTGCAGGCAGCGATGCGGCCCGGCCGCCCCGGCGCTCCCCGGCGCCCGCCGTCAACGCGGGCGCCACCACGGCCAGTGCGCAGGCGAGCGCGGTGACCCCGGCGACCAGCCAGACGGTGGGGGTGGCGCCGCCGTCGAGCCGCAGCCCGATCCGGGACAGTGTGCCGCGGCTTGCGAGCAGCCGGGTCAGCGGCCCGGCGAGCAGCGGGGCCACGAGTGCTGCGGGCAGCGCGAGCAGCAGTGCCTCGATCGCGGCGAGCGCCGTGATGTGGCCGCGCGATCCGCCACGGGCCCGCAGCACGCGGGTCTCGCCGTCGCGTTCGCTGCTCAGCAGTCGGGCCACCAGCAGCAGCGCGTACCCTGCGAGCAGCACCAGCTGGACGGCCACGATCATCAGTGTCGAGCGGGAGACCAGCAGCGCCCGGTCGATCTGCTCCAGCACCTGGGGGAGCGAGGTCCGCGCGGTGGCACCGCTCTTGAACTCGGGGGCCGCAGTCACCGTCTTCGGAGCGGCCGTGGCGGCGCTGTGCAGTGCGTCGATGCGGTCCGTGGTGACCGTGCGGAAGTCGGCGGCCGCCAGCCACGACATCGTTCCGGAACTGATCCGGCCGGAGACGGCCGGGGCGGAGCCGGTGAGCAGCGGGCCGTAGGTGGTGAAGGCGAGCTTACGGATGCCGCGCCCGCCGAGCTCGTCCAGCTGCCAGTACGGATCGGCCGGGTCGGACACCTCGTACACGCCCGTGACCTGGACGCGTAACGGTTTGTCGGTGAGCCGGTCGGTGACGGTGATCCGCGCACCGGGCTTCAGCTTCAGCGCCTCGGCGGCAGGCCGCGGCAGGGCCACCTGGACGGGCCCGCCGAATTCGCCGGTCTTGCCGTCGGCCGAAGCCGGCATGCGGCCCGCGGTGATACGGACCCGGCTGCGGTCGACCGAGGCGAAGTGCGTGAGATCGGGCTCGCCGCCCCGGGCCTGCGGGGCCCGCAGCTCGCGCGGCAGCGCGTACGACCCCGAGGTCTCCAGCGTCCGGACGGTCACCGGAAGGCCGTCGAAGGCCTCGCGGGCCGCTTTCCGGGCGATCGCGTCGGCCGCGTCCCGCTGCGCGGGTGCCACCTGAGCGGACATCACGAGGGAGGCGTCAACCGCCGAACGGTGGGTCAGAGCGTGGCGGAGCGCCGCGTCGCCGACGGAGCCGGAGAAGGCGGTCAGTGCCGCCAGCACCGAGGTGGTCAGTACGACGGCCAGAAGGGCCGCGGAGAGCAGGAGCCGATGGGCCCGCACCCGGAGAAAGACGAACCCCGTCACTTACGCCCCCCTGGGCCCTCATCACACACACGCCCCCCGGCGTTCTACGGATGCTTTCAAGGCGCATGCGCTCTTGGAAACCGCTTGCGTCCGTACTTGATCCGATTGTGACCGTATATCGGTGACGGAAGACCGTATTCCGCGCCTACGGCGGAAAAGTGATAGGGAAAGGGGCTCAGTCCTGGGTGTTCACCATCGAGGCCGCGGCATAGGTCAGGTAGTCCCACAGCTGTCGCTCGTGCTCCGGCGCCAGCCCGAGCTCGTCGAGGGCCACCCGCATATGGCTCAGCCAGGCGTCGTGCGCCGCCCGGTCCACCCGGAACGGCACGTGCCGCATCCGCAGCCGGGGGTGTCCGCGCCGCTCGCTGTAGGTACGGGGCCCTCCCCAGTACTGCATCAGGAACAGCGCGAACCGTTCCTCGGCCGGGCCCAGATCCTCCTCCGGGTACATCGGCCGCAGCAGCGGGTCCTCGGCGACCCCCTGGTAGAAGCGGTGCACCAGGCGCCGGAAGGTCTCCTCACCGCCGACCTGCTCGTAGAAGGTCTGCTCCTGCAGCGTGTCGCGCGGAATCTCTGTCACCCGTCCATCGTCGCAGACGCACCGGCCGAGGACCGGGGTCCTAGGACCTCTTGCCAGGACCACCCGGCAGTTCAACGGCCCGACGCCCGCCCGGGTTCCTGGCCCCCGGGCCCTCGACGCAGGAAGGTGGAGGTATGGACGCGCAGACCGACCGGTTCGCCACGGCCGCCGCCGAGGAGCGGTGGGCGATGGTGCGGTCCATCGTGGCCGACGGGGCGCTGCGCGACCCCGACTGGCGGGCCGCCTTCGAGGAAGTGCCACGGCATCTGTTCGTGCCGTACTACTTCGTGGCCGGCGGCTACGACCGCCTGTGGTGCGAGGACCCCGACCCCGTCCGGCAGGCCCAGTGGCTGCGCGGGGCTTACGAGGACGGGCCGCTGGCCACCCGGATCAAGGACGGCGAACTGATCTCGTCGAGCAGCCAGCCCTCACTCATGGCCAGGATGCTCGAAGAGCTGGACGTACAGGACGGACAGCGGGTCCTGGAGATCGGCGCCGGCAGCGGCTACAACGCGGCGCTGCTTTCCCACCGGCTCGGTGACGACGCCGTGACCACCGTCGATCTCGACCCGGAGATCACCGAGTCGGCCCGCCGGCACCTCGCCGCGGCCGGGTACCACCCGGCGGTGATCACCGGGGACGGGACCCGGGGCTGGCCCCGGCGCGGCCCGTACGACCGGATCATCGCGACCTGCACCCTGCCGTGCGTACCGCAGTCCTGGCTGGAACAGTGCGTGCCGGGCGCCCGGATCCTGGCCCCGTTCGCCACCGGACTGATCGCGCTGCGGGTACGGGACGGGGCACACGGCAGGTACGCCGAGGGCCGGTTCCTGCACACGGCCGCCTACTTCGTACCGCTGCGCGGCACCCCGGCGCGGACCGCACGGCGCCCGCACACCGGCACGGTGCCGAGACGCGTCAGCGAGAACGACCTCTTCCGGTTCATGCTGGCGCTGACCGAGGGCTCCCTCGACCCGCGCGAGGCCCTCTCCCTCTGGCGGCGCGAGCGGCGCCCCGAGCGGGAGAGGTTCGGCATCACGGTCAGGGACGGGCGGCAGTGGGCCTGGCTGGACGACCCCGAGGGGCCGTACGCCTGGCCACTGCCCACCGTCTGACGCGGATCGGCCGCGGCGGGCATCAGCCCCGGCGGATCGTGATCGTCGTCCACGCCCCGACATGCACCCGGTCGCCGTCCTGGAGCGGGACGGGGATATAGGGCTTTATCGGGTCCTCGGCGCCGTTGAGCGTGGTGCCGTTGGTGGAGTTCTGGTCGACCACGGCCCAGCCGCCGTCGGGCTGCGCCACCAGCACCGCGTGCTGGTGCGAGACACCCGGGTCCTCCGGCGGCACGGACAGATCGATGTCGGGGGACTCGCCGGTGCTCTGCCGGCGGCGGCCGATGGTGACCTGGCTGCCGGAGAGCGGAAGCTGCTGCTCCGGGGAGTACGCGGGCAGGTTCAGCCCGGTCGCCTCGGGGCCGCTGCGCTGCATCATCGCCAGGAAGTACTCACGGTCCGGGGCGATGACCGCGGTCCAGCTCGCGGGCGGCTGGTTCTGGCCCGGTCCCGGGAACGGCGGCTGTTCCTGCTTCGGCGGGGCCGGCTGCTGCTGCGGGGGCTGGGTACGGGAGGGCGGCGACAGCATCCAGTCGTCGTCGCCACCACCCTGCGGCCCCTGCGGCGGGGGCGGCTGCGGGGCCGGCGGCTGCGGGGCGGGCGGCTGCGGGGCGGGCGGCGCCGACTGCTGCTGGAACGGCGAGGGCGGCGCCGATTGCTGCTGGAACGGCGAGGGCGGCGCCGATTGCTGCTGGAAGGACGGCGGAGGCGGCGGACCCTGCTGGAACGGCGGCGGGGGCGACTGCGGGCCGGGGACCGAGGGGGACTGCGGGCCGGGGACCGGGGGCGACTGCGGGCCCGGTCCGGGCGCCGGGGGACCCGGGGGGCTTCCCGGCTCGGGGGAGAGCGGCTCGGCCGGGCGGTTCACCTGCGAGGGCCGCGAACCCTGGTACTCGAACGGATCGCGCGTCTGCGGGGCCGGCGGCTGCTGCGCCTGGAAGCCGGGCGGCAGATTGAGGCCGGGCGGCGGGCCGGGAACGCTGTGGGCCGGGGCCAGCGGTGTGTACGACGTCGCGGTGCTCGTGAGGAAGTTCCAGCGGCACTCCTCGCAGAACGGCGCCATCGCCTCGCGGGGCGTGCGGCACTGCGGGCAGAGCTCCGCCTGCTGGGTCGCGCCGGATCCCTGGCCCGGCGGGTAGCCGTAGCCGGGAGCGGGCGGCGGAGGCGGCGGCGGGGGGACCGCGCCCGCAGGCGCGCCCGCGCCGGTCATGCGATGGCCGCAGACCTCGCACCAGTCATCGGAACCCGACTGGTGTCCGTTCGGGCAGGTCGGCATGTCGGCACTTCCCCCTCTCCTGGGCCGGCCCCTGGGCCGGTGTATTTTTCCTGCTCTTCGCCCCCGGCGGAGCATTCCGCCGGGCGGTTCGACTGTGTGGCTCTGTGCTTTTTCGCTCTACGGCTCGGTGGTTACTTCTTGACGCGAACGGTCTTGGTCGAGCGCGTTTCGAGTGTCATCTCGTCGGCGTCCGCGACCTTGGCCTTCAGTCGCACAGTACCGGTCGCCGCGTCCACGACGTCCACCACCTTCGAAAGCAGTTTCGCAGTGTCCTCGTTTCCGGACGCCGACGCCAGCTGTACCGCGCGGCCCAGTTTCGCGGTCGCGCCGTCGAAGTCTCCCGACTTGCGGGCATCGAGTCCCTGCTGGATCACCTGTGCCAGTTCCGCCTGGCCGGTGTAGTGCGCGACCTGCGGATTGATCGAGGTGGACGCTGCCATGTCCTCGGTCCACACGGCCCTGACCAGGCCCTGCGAAAGCGTCTGCGGAGCCCCGCCCGACGGGTCGGGGAGGATCAGCGAGACCCGGGACGCCAGCATCTCCTGCCCGATCCCGGCCTGCGGCACAGTCACGCACACGTGATAGTCGCGGGACTCGTCGCCCCAGGAGCCCGTGGGGTAGTCCCCGGCACGGGGGCCCGCCTCGGTGCGCCGACCGGTCAGATCGACCACCGTCGGTGCGACCTGTTTCACAAACCTGATCCCGACCCCGACGGGCGTCCAGAGCCGCAGCGCGACATCCGCGACCTCCTTGCCCATCGCGTTCTCCATCATCCGCGTGAAGTCGGCGGCCAGCCCCACCGGGTCGGCGACGATGTCGGCCGTGCCGAGCAGCGCGGAGGCGATCGCTGTGACTTCTTTCACCTCCCAGTCGGTGCCGACACCGCGGGCGTCGCAGGTGAAGCGGCCCGCGCAGGAATCGAGCGCGGCCCGCAGGTCCTCCGGGGCCTCGTGCTCGTTGCGGCCGTCGGTGAGCAGGATGCCGTGCCGGATGTCCACAGCGGCCGCGCCGAGCAGCCGGTCGGCCAGCCGCAGCCAGGTGCCGATCGCCGTGCCGCCACCGGCGCTGAGCGCGCGCAGGGCCTCCTTCGCCTGTGCCTTGGTCTGGGCGTCGGCCACGGCGAGCCTGCCGTTGCCCGGGTAGACCTCCTTGGCGACGTGCGTACCGCCGACGACGGCGAACGAGGTGCCGTCGCGCAGGGTGTCGATGGCCGCGGCCGTCGCGTCGCGGGCGTTGCGCATCTTCGTCGGCGGATAGTCCATCGAGCCGGAGCAGTCGACCATGATCACCACGGCGGCCTTCGGCGCCTGCCCGAACGCCCGCGCGGGCGTCACCGCCGCACCGGACAGCGGGACGCCGCCGGTGGTGCCGCCCCCGGTCGAGGTGACCGTGACGATCGCGTTGACCTCGCGTCCGCCTTCCGGCAGATATTCGTTCTGGTACACCTCGACGGAGAACTGCGGCACGTTCGACTTGGAGAAGTTGGCCATCTGGTCGGCTCCTTGGGACTCCAGGTGTCGGATGAAGACAGCTGCGAGCGAAGAAAAACGGGCGAAGGCGGCGGTGGCGGGGCGGACGGTCGGAACTGGAACCAAGCGCTACGGAACGGGACTCACGGGGTACCGCACGCCGATCCTGCCCCCTGAGGCTCCACGGCGAACGGCAGCAGAGCCACTGTTACGTTGTCGTGGCCCCCGCCGTCGAGCGCATGGCCCACCAGCACCTGGGCACCGTGCAGCGGCCGTTGATGCGCGTCGGGCGGCACCGCCGCGGCCATCTCGGCCGCCGACTCCGCGTAGTTCCACAGGCCGTCCGTGCAGACGACCACGAGACCCGACCGGTCCGGTTTGAAGGACGCGGTGTGCGGTTCCAGCTCGTAGGCGTCGGCGCCGAGCCAACCGGTGATGGCGTGGGCGCGCTCGTCCGCGTACGCCTCGGCCTCGTTCATCAGCCCCGCCGCCACCATCTGCGCGGCCCAGGAGTCGTCCTCGGTCAGCCGGGCGGGCGGGTTGGCGCGGTCTTCGGGCACCCAGTAGACACGGCTGTCGCCGACCCAGCCGACGACCAGCAGGCCGCCCGCCAGGACCGAGCCGACCAGGGTGCACGCCGGGGCGTTCTGGTGGCGGTGCCGGTCGTGCTCCATGGCCCGGCCGGGCTCCTGCGCCAGCGCGTTGACCGCCTCGGCGGCCGCGAGGATCGCCTCGTGCATCGCCTGCTGCGGATGGGTGCCACGCGGCAGCGACTCCAGCAGCGCCTCGTTGGCCGCGCTCGCGGCGGCCGCCGACGCCTCGTCGGGGCGGCTGGCCGACGAGACACCGTCGCAGACGATCGCGACGACGGCCGGTGAACCGTCGGGCAGGGCAGTGGTCGACACCGCGAACGAGTCCTCGTTGCGGTGATGGCGCAGCCCACGGTCGCTGACAGCAGCCACCGAACTGAGCTCCTGCTCCATGTGGTCGCGCTCGCGCGGCTGGGCGTGACCGCAGTTCTCGCAGTAGCCGTCGGTGTCGACGCTGCCGGCCCGGCAGGCCACACACACCCGGGTGCCCGCAGGCGGTGTGGCGGCGAGCGGTTCCCCGGCGGGGGTACGGGGGTCGGGCGCGGCTGCCGGGAAGCCGGCCGGCGGCGCGGCGGCCGGAGCGGGCGCGGGCGCGGCCAGCTCGAAGTCTCCGGACCCGCTCGACGTGCCCGATACGGCCGATGCTTCCGATCCGGCCGGTCCGCCCGATCCGGCGGCCCCGCCCGCTTCGTCCACTCCGTCCGGTCCGTCCGATCCGGCCCGCCGGTCGAAGCGGACCTCCGCCGCGCGGGCCGTTGCCCCGTTCTCCTCGGGGACGGTCAGGGCGACCGTCGGGTGGTCCTGGGGGGCGGCGGGCACGGCCGACAGGTCGTACCCGCACGCACCGCAGAACAGGTCCCCCGGCTCCAGCGGCTCCTCGCAGCCGGGGCACTTCGACAGGGCCGTCTCCTGGGGCTTCTGCGACATTTTCACACCCACGTCCGGGGGCGGAAACGGTTGGCCCGCTCCACCAGTTCGATCCTCTCATCGCCGGGCTCCGCAAGCCTGGCGAGCATCCGGTACGAACGCTCGAGCCCGAAGCGCAGGCCCCGCTCGTCCAGCTCACTGCCGAGCAGCGTTCTCGGCCCGGTCGGCCCGGCAGACGCGGGCGACTGCGCCGCCGGGCTGCCGGAGAGCACCCAGTCGAGCGCCGTGCCCAGCACCTCGGTCGACAGTTGTTCCCGGCGCACCGCGTCCAGCCCGAAACCGGCCAGTCCCGAGACCTGGTCGGAAGCGGCCATCAGATCGTCGATCAGCGGCTCGTCCGGGGCCCGGCCACGCAGCCGGGCACGCACCGCGGCGACCCGGGCGGCCGTGTAGTGGATCGACGCCTCCGGCACCGACTCCAGCGCCCCGACGGCCCCGGCCCGGTCCCCTGCGGCGATCCGCACCCGGGCCAGCCCGAAGGCGGCGCTGACGAAGCTCGGGTCGGTCGTCCACACCAGCCGGTAGTACTCGGCGGCGTTGTCCAGCTGGCCCAGCACCTCGGCACAGATCCCCAGTGCCAGCTTGGGCGCCGGCTCGCCGGGGAACGCGTCGTACACCGCGTCGAAGGAGAGCGCCGCGTTCTCGTTGTCACCGGTCACCAATGAGGTGATGCCGCGGTGCCAGACGACTCGCCAGTCGTCGGGGTACTGGCCCTCCAGCGCCGTCAGGGTCCGGCCCGCGGCACCGAGTTCGTTCATCTCCAGGCGGGCGCGCAGCTCGCGCAGCCGGGTCTCCAGCGAGGCCACGGGCACCGCGTTCAGCGCGGTGATCAGCTCGGCCGGGGCGGTGGTCATCAGCCCGGCCAGGAAGCCCGCGTTGGGATCGCTCGCGTCGACCCGGGGCACGGGCAGCGCGAGCGACGTGGACCGTACGTCGAGCCCGGCCGGCCGGCCGCCCTGCGGGGTGGGGAACCCCGTCGGCGCACCGGGGGCGCCGGCCGGGATCCGGGGGCCCGGAATCGCGGACTGCGCCTGCGCGTACGGGAGGGCCTCGCCGCTGCGGCCCGGCGCTCCGCCGGCCCGGACATGGGTGGGCGGAGCGGTCAGCGGACCGGCCCCCGGCGCGGCGTACCCGGGAACGGGCGGGGCGCCCGCGGGCAGCGCGCCCGGCACGGGTGCGGC
>NZ_JBSFET010000078.1:0-29167 GCF_053594575.1 Streptomyces sp. NPDC001880 | reverse complement strand
CAGCTCCACAACGGAACCCTCGACTTCCGCACCTTCGGCCACTTCGACGCGAAGACCCCCGCCGACGCCGCACTCGACGCCATGATCGCCGACACGGGCGTCCACCGCATCGAGGCCCACACCGACCTCCTGTTCACCAAGCGCCACCTCTTCAACCGCTCGAACATCGAACTCGACTTCGGCGGCCACCGCATACGCACCGAAGGCATCGAGAAGAACACCCACGACAACCCCTTCGGCGCCGTCCTCTCCTTCCGCGGCACCGTCACCGACACCACCGTCCGGCACGCGCTCTCCGGCAAGGTCATCGAGCTCACCGACACCTTTCCGGTCCCCGATGCCAAGGCGTTCGAGGTCGGTCAGTGGTGGTCCGTGCAGGTCGCCCCGGTCGCCGGCGGCGGCGGTGACGAACGCGAGCTGCAGAAGCTGGTCGAGATCACCGAGATCGTCGACGCGGGACACATCCGGATCGGCTACCTCAACGGCTGGGAACTCGCCGAGGGCCGCGAACTCACCTGGACCCGTATCGAACCGGTCCGCAACACCCACATCCGCAACATGGTCTTCGAGGGCGCCGGCCCCGACGAGTACACCGGCTCCCACCCCGTCAGCTTCGAGTACGCCGTGGGCTGCGACGTCTCCGGGATCCATGCCACCGGCACCTTCTGGCCGGTCATCATGCGCCGCTGGTGCACCCGCTTCCGCACCGAGGAGTGCTCGCTGAAGAACCCGCCCACCGTCGAGTACGGTGGCGCGGGCTATCTCACCCAGCAGATCTACTGCCTCTACGGGCGGGTCGCGGACTGCACGACCAGCAATGTGCGCCACCTCAACGACCTCACCGCCTCCGCCTACTGCACCGTCGTGAACTGCCACGGCGACGGCGACGACGCGGGCGGCAATCCCTTCACCACGCACGGGCAGTACGAGCACGACCTGCTCTTCGACGGCAACTCCGGTCTGATGGACATCGCCAACTCCGGTGCTCAGTGGGGCATTTCCGCCAAGCGGATCACCGTGCGCAGACATGTCTGCTCCTGGTTCACCGCCAACACCAGGATCACCGATCTGACCCTCGAAGACATCACGGTGATCGCGCGCCCCACCTTCGACCAGGCCGGAACCCTCACCGTCAACGCCGACGGCGCCCAGGTGCGAGGCTGCACCGCGAAGACCTTCGCCGTCGCCCAGCGCTCGGCCCGCTCCACCCGGCCGACCACCGTGAGCGACTGCTCCTTCGAGCCGCCCGCGGGCGCCGTCCTCGTCCAGACCCCGGTCACCGCGCCGGTGCACTTCGTGCGCTGCACGTTCAAGGGCGTCGACGGCGCGATCCTGCGCGGGGCGGGGCCCGTCCACTTCACCGACTGCACCGTCACCGGCACCGAGAACGCGGCCCCGCTCTCGGTCGGATCCGCGGATCTGCGCATCGACGGCGGCAGCTTCGACAACACAGGTATCGAACTCAGTGCCGTGCGCGACCAGCGGATCACCGTCATCGGCGGCGCCCGTCTCACCGGCAGCAACAAGGCCAGGGCACTGCTCGGCCGTGTCGCCGGTCCGGGAAGGGTGACCTGGGACCTCGGCGCGTTCAGCAGCGCCGCCTCCGGCGCGGACACCGCCCATGTCCGCATCGACGAGGGCACCAACCACTACGCGGCGACCGGAGCCCGCTTCACCGGCGGCACGCTCCACCTCGCCCCCGGCGCGCTGGAGTCGGTCCTGCACACCGCGTGCGTGGAGGACGGGACGAAGCGCGGCGCCATGCCCGCGAACGGCGACAAGGTGCGCACGGACGGGAACCTGATCCTGTGACCGCCGTGATCCGCACCGCGACGGCGGCCGACGACCCGGCCCTGGCCGCCCTGTGGCGGCAGTGCTTCGACGCCCCGCAGATCGTCGGCCTGCACGCCCTGGACCCGGACCGCCACCGGCACACCTTCGTCGCGCAGAACGCCGAGGGGGACGGGATCGACGCCGTCGTCGTCTACGTACCGAGGCTGATCCGCGACGCGCACGGCACCCCGCGACGGGTCGGCGGCATCGGCAGCGTCGCCACCCGCCCAGAGGCCCGGGGACAGGGGCTGGTGCGGCGGCTGCTGGAGGCGGCTGAGCACACCATGCGGGCCGAACAGTGCGACTGGTCACTGCTGTTCACCGGGACCCCGGGCGTCTACCGGGGCTCGGGCTGGCAGGAGTTCGCGAGCACGCGCACCGAGGGGATGCTCACGCCCCCTTCCGCGACCGGGGAGTTCCGGATTCGCGAGGCCACCGCCCGGGACGCCGCGGAGGTGGCCGCGCTGCACCACGCGTACAACGCGGACAGGCCGCTCAGCTCGGTGCGGGCGCCCGAGGACTGGGCGGTGCGGGTGCCCGCCTGGTACGGCCCGCTCGACCGGTCACTCGTGGCCGAGGACCCCGGGTCGGGGGCGCTCGTCGGCTGGATGGTGGCCCAGCACGAGGGGGAGTGCGTGGAGGTGCGCGAATTCGCGGGCGCGCCCGGGAGCCTGGGCCCGTTGTTCGCCGCCGTCGGCGAACGGGGCCGGGCGGCGGGCCTGGACCGGGCCCGGGTCCGGCTCCCCGACGACCCGGAGGTCCGGGCCGCGCTGCCGTACCTGCTGGCGGACGCCCGGCAGGTGACGGAGCGCGTGGGGATGGCCCGCCCGCTGCACGCCCGCGCGGACGCCGTCCGGGCCACGGTCACAGCACCCGGCGCGGTGCACTGGTACGGCGACTGCTTCTGAGGGCCGGGCGGGGCGCCGTCAGCGATGCGGTGCGAGCAGACAGCGCCCCACCGGCCCGGCCCCCGCGTCCGTCCGCTTTGTGAACTCCTCGGCCGGCAGCGGCACATCACGCAGCGCCACAGCCCGGCGCCGCCGGCCAGGCCGCCTTTCGGGCCCCGGACGGCGCCGACGGACCCCGGGGTCATCGGAACGGGCGAACGGCCGCGACACACACCCGTGCCGGGCGCGCGGCCGGCCGCCGTTCCGGTACGGGGCCGCGGGTCGCGGCGCCCGGCACGTTACCTCGCGGCGTTGCCGAAACGCCCGGACAAGTCCGCTGTCAGGAAGCTCCGGCGCCTTGCGATGCACCGCACCGGACGCCGCGCCCGGTCCGATCCCCATCCGCCGGACAGGCCCTACGCCTCGTGCTTCGACATCCGCCGGACAGGCCCTACGCCTCGTGCTTCGACGCCTGCTCGTCGTAGGCCGAGGTGCCCGAGTCCAGCAGCGGCTCCTGGGTCTTGAGGTGGGCCGGGGCGAAGGCGCGCAGCACGTGATAGCCGGTGATCACCACGATGGTGCCCAGCGCGATCCCGCTCAGCTCGAAGTTGTCGGTGATCTTCAGGCTGACCCCGCCGACGCCGATGATGATGCCCGCGGCGGCGGGCACCAGGTTCAGCGGGTTGCGCAGGTCGACCTTGGCGTGCAGCCAGATCTGGGCGCCGAGGAGGCCGATCATGCCGTAGAGGATGACGGTGATGCCGCCGAGCACACCGCCGGGGATGGCAGCGACGACCGCGCCGAACTTGGGGCAGAGGCCGAAGAACAGGGCGAAGCAGGCGGCGGCCCAGTACGCGGCGGTGGAGTAGACACGGGTCGCGGCCATGACGCCGATGTTCTCCGAGTACGTGGTGTTCGGCGGACCGCCCACCGCGGTCGACAGCATCGACGCCGCGCCGTCCGCGGCGATCGCGGTGCCCAGCTTGTCGTCCAGCGAAGCGCCGGTCATCTCGCCGACGGCCTTCACATGACCGGCGTTCTCGGCGATCAGTGCGATGACCACCGGCAGGGCGACCAGGATCGCCGACCACTCGAAGCTCGGCGCGTGGAAGGAGGGCAGCCCGATCCAGTCGGCCTCGGCGACACCCGACAGGTCGAGCCGCCAGTGGTCCACGGCCTCGGTGCCGCCGACCGGGGAGTGGATCTTGCCGAAGATCCGGTCGAGAACCCAGGACAGCACGTACCCGAAGACCAGGCCGAGGAAGATCGCGATGCGCGAGAAGAAACCGCGCAGGCACACTACGGCCAATCCGGTGAACAGCATCACCAGCAGCGCCGTCCACTGGTCCTGTGGCCAGTAGGTCGACGCGGTCACCGGAGCCAGGTTGAAACCGATCAGCATGACGACGGCACCTGTGACGACCGGCGGCATGGCCGCGTGGATGATCCGGGCGCCGAACCGCTTCACCGCGAGACCGGCGAGGAAGAGCGTCACGCCGACGGCGAAGACCGCACCGGTGACCACGGCGCTGCTGCCGCCGCTCGCCCGGATCGTCGCCGCGACCCCGACGAAGGAGAGCGAACAGCCGAGGTAGCTGGGCACCTGGCCGCGCGTGGCCAGCAGGAAGATGGCCGTCGCGACACCCGACATCATGATCGCCAGGTTCGGGTCCAGTCCCATCAGCACCGGAGCGACGAATGTCGCAACCCATGTACATCACTGGATGTATCCCGGATTGCTCACGGTTTTGACGTGAGAAGCGGAAAAGTGGCCCGAAGGAGGCGTACGGGCGGCTGTACGGGTAGGCCACGCGCCTGGGTCAATGCAGGTCATCAGCTGAACGTCTTGTACTTTCCTTCGGGACGTTCACGAACGGAGAGTGCAAAATGGCGGGTTTTGGCTGGAAGCTGCATGGGGATGGTCGGCACCTGAAACCAGGTGAGGTCGTCCGGCCGGATGAGCGGCTCACCTGGACCCGGACGATCGGGCTCGGCGCCCAGCACGTCGTGTCGATGATCGGGGCCTGTTTCGTCGCCCCTGTGCTCATGGGCCTGAATCCGAGCCTCGGCCTCATGGCGTCGGGCGTCGCCACCCTGCTCTTCCTGCTGATCACGCGAGGCCGTGTCCCCAGCTACCTGGGCTCGTCACTCTCCTTCGTCGGCGTCGCCGCGGTTATCGGCAGTCAGGGAGGCGGACCGGCCGAGGTGACCGGCGCGCTGTTCGTGGTGGGCCTCGCTCTCACCACGGTCGGCATCGTGGTTCAGCGCCTGGGCGCCAGGATCATCCACGCGGTGCTCCCGCCGGCGGTCACCGGTGCTGTCGTGATGCTGATCGGCTTCAACCTCGCCCCGGTCACCGCGGCCACCTACTGGCCGCAGGACCAGTGGACCGCACTCGCCACGATGCTGTTCACCGGCCTGGCACTGGTGGTGCTGCGCGGTTTCTGGTCGCGCATCGCGATCTTCTTGGGCCTGGCCTTCGGCTACGTGCTCTCCTGGATCCTCGACGCCACCCTGGGCAAGATCCATTCTGCTGACGCCAGCGGCAAGGTCGTCGATCACTGGCGCCTCGACCTGACCCCCGTCAAGGAGGCCGACTGGATCGGCTTCCCCGATCTGCACGGTCCTTCCTTCAGCGCGTCCGCGATCGTCGTTGCCCTGCCCGTCCTGATCGCCCTCGTCGCCGAGAACGTCGGCCACATCAAGGCAGTCGGTGAGATGACCGGCGACCCGCTGGACGACAAGCTCGGTACCGCCATCGCGGCGGACGGTGCGGCCACCATGGTCTCCACGGTCGTCGGCGGCCCGGCCACCACTACGTACGCCGAGAACATCGGTGTCATGGCCGCCACCCGTGTCTACTCGACCGCCGCCTACATGTGTGCTGCGTTCTTCGCCCTGCTGTTCGGTCTCTGCCCGAAGTTCGGTGCGTTCGTCGTCGCCATCCCGGGCGGCGTGCTGGGCGGTATCACTGTCATCCTTTACGGCATGATCGGTCTGCTCGGCGCTCAGATCTGGGTCCGCAACAAGGTTGACTTCAGCCAGCCGCTCAACCTGATTCCGGCCGCCGCCGGCGTCATCGTCGGCATCGGCGACGTATCGCTGAAGATCACCGACAACTTCGAGCTCAGCGGCATCGCCCTCGGCACCCTCCTGGTGCTCACCGGCTACCACTCCCTCCGTTGGCTCTCCAAGGCTGCGGGCACGCCGCAGGGAGCGCTGCTGGACGGGGGCGCGACGAGGTACGACGACTCAGAGGCGTAAGGAGGAAAACGCGCGCTGACGGAGACGTGCCGGGCGCGGGCGGGGCTGTTTCAGCCGCCGTTCGCGCCCGCTCCCGTTCCCATTTCTGCTTCTGTGGTCGCGTTCGGAGCATCCCACCCCGAGAGGACCTCGAGCAGGCCCCGGGACCGGTCGCTGCCGTCCTGAGACAGCACAAGGAGGATGTGCTGCCACTGGCGTGGCGTGAGCCCGACTTCGATCAGAGCGTCACGGGGAGAATCCGCTTTCTCGGCTGCACTCTCGATTCGGTGCATCCCCATGATCGCCAGGGTGTTGAGGAAGAACCGGTCACTGGTGCTGACCGTTGGTTCCTTACGTGTCGGCCCCGGCAGAGCACGCGGCTGCGGGAACCGCCACGGACCTTCGTGATCCATAAGATGAACGGTACTTGAGAGTTATGGCGGGCTGTCAGGGGGAGGGGCGACCTTGGCGTGCTGGTCACAGAACCCGGCGTACAGCCCGACTCGTCTGCCGCTACCTGCGGCTTTGCCTTGAAAGGGCCTCTGACCTGCACCGGAGGCCCTTTCCGGTCTTTCAGGAGCTTGCTGCGTTAGGTAGCGAAAAGTCCCTCGGAAGTCTCTCAGGCAGCGCTGAAAGTCCCTGAAAAGTCCCTGAGACGGAGGGTCGGGCGAGGCCTCTGAGCTGGTTCGGATCGATGAGGCATGGCGCTGCTGCTCCATCTTGCGGCTCTGCAACTGCCGTGAAGTAGGACGTGGTCTGCGGTGGAGTGCCTGTGGCCCGAGGGCAGTGCACGCGTAAGCGGCTCATTCGGCGCACCGTCGAAGAGAAGAGGCGCAAGCGCTTCGGCGGGCACATCAAGCGCCTGGTGAGGAAGGGACTTGATGTGGCTGCCCCTGGGACCGTCCACGGCATCTAACGCCTCGCCTGCGGGCCCTGGGACAGGGAGACTCATACGCAGCGGCCGTTCTCTCGTGCTTCGTGACTCGACATCTCGAAGCGTGGAGAACGGCCGCCTCAGCTGTCCCGGGAAGAACCGCAGATCAGCAGGTTGGGTGACAGGCGAGGATAAACGTCAAGCTCAGTGCCTGGCCGAGCCGCGCCTGCCCTGCAACGCTCGCGGTGAGTTGCTGAAGTGCAAGCGACGCCAAGCCGACTCACGAGACTTGATCAGAGAGGCGGGCCGGCGGAGAAGAACGACATGAGGCTTCGCGTCAGTCGGGTTGCTTCGCCGAGGCCGTACCAGAGCCCCAGGAGGACGTACGCCGTCACCCCGAAGGCCACTACTGCCAGAGGTACCAGGAGTTCGGCCGGCGTGCCCAACCCTGCGAGGAGTAGCGCGGACGCTGTGACGGTGATAGCCGACCAGAGACAGGCTTTGGCTAGTCGGCGGCCATCGAGGCGGTCGGGCTCGATTACCGCCTCCTCTGGTAGCTCCGCGGGCGGCAGCATCTGGGTGAATCGATCAGCTGCGATGCTTCCAGCAATGAGGCCGGCCAGCGTGCCGAGCTTCCGCGCTGAAGCCGCCCGGTCTTGGACGAGGCCATCCGCTGCTTGCATCACCGCTGTCTCTACGAGTTCCGCATGGCTGAGGAGTTCCTTGCGGAGCACTCCGCGGTTCCCGAAGTCGGAAGCCGCGTTCCTGGCAACTGTTCGTAGGGGCAGGCCGAGCTCGGCGGCCTTGGCACTAAGCCGAGTGGCCTTCGTGTACCGGCCGCCATCCACCGCGATCAGATCAGCACTGGCGGTGAGGAGGGCGAGCAACAGGTACAGCGGCTTGTAGAGGCGAGGTATGTTCTCCCCCCGCCAGACCGAAATGATCCAGAAGAGGGCGAGCAAACCCAGCGAAGGCGTGATTGACACCCAGGGGTCAGCGTTCGGTCCGAAGACGTACTCGGTGTAGGTAGGACAGTGGGCTCCGTCTGTGGTGAGCAGGCCGCCTGGCCTGCATGCGGCCGGGCGCGATACCACAGCGAACAGGGCCAGCGCGGCAAAGAAGATCGCGGGCCCTCTCAGCCTGCGAAGGTATGTCCACCGCTGGTAGCCGAGTGCCTTGCGGATCGCTGAAGCGTTGAAGTCGATGCTCAGCTCGGCTGCAGCCTTCTCGGCCGGAACCACGTGCTTCTCAACCCAGCGGTGGTGTAGATGCAACAGCGGATGCTGCCATGCTGGCAGGTTCGTTTCGCTCACCGGTTCCCCCACGTTCAGCAGCGTAGTGGGAGGTACTGACATAGGGGCTGGGTTTCGGTGGGACTCGAGCCCCTGCCGTTCCCTTGGCATGCCAGCGTTTAAGGGGTGGTTGGCGGCCAGGCATGGCTCTGCACCCCGCGTCCTTGGCGGCCCGACCGGAAGCGACCTTGCGTGAGTGCTGCGTGAACGGACTGGGTGGCACTAGGGTGGACCCAGCGTCATAGTGATCAAGGTCAGGCGTCTCTGACCTGGGGAAACGAGATTCCGCGGCATCGTCCGGCACCAGTTGGGATGATCTTGTGGGGCCTCGTAATGCGTAGGTCTCGGGTTCGAATCCCGATCATGGTGGCACCTGGCTTGTCCCATGAGGCGTGAGGGCTGGCGGGCGACGAGCTGCTTGTCCTCCCTGCAGTGATCGACCTCGATACCTCGAACCGAGCGCTGAAGAATTCGAGGGCCCACCGTCGCTGGCGCTCACACGAGCTGCCGATCAGTGGGAAGACCTACGTGTCGCTCGTTCGGATCTGAGTTCCGTGCTGGTTCCGTTCGTACGTACGCCGCGTGTTCTTCTCGATCTTCCGTGCGACCTCGGAGTCCAGATCCACGCCATTCATCTCAGCCAGGGCTGTCAGATAGAGGAAGACGTCGGCCAGCTCTTCCCCGAGGTCGGGCAGCCCCTTGCGCCAAGCGGTGAAGGCTTCGCTGACCTCGGCGGTGAGAAGGCCGAACTCCAAGGCCACGTCCGTGGTGTTGAACCCCTTGAGGGTCTTGTTTTCCCAGGCGAGTTTCTGGGCGGACCCGATCTCCAAGACTCCTCCAGCGGCGGTAAAGCAGGTGCCTTCGAAGCCTAGCGGGAGCAGTGCGCCGGCGTTCTGGCTTCGGCAGGCCGTCACCCTGCCGAAGGGAGTTTGAGGGTTGTGGTGTCGAGGGTGAGCACGCGGGTGTAGTCCGCGAGGGTGGAGAAGACCCTCTCGTATCCCGTCACCAGCGCGGACACCTCCTTCAGGCTGACCGCCTCGCCATCGCGCAGGAGAAGTCGCTGGCGGATGACGGCTGGCGATGCGGTCAGGTGAACGAGCATGCCGGAACGCTCGATGACGCTCTCGGCCAGGTCGATCGCTTGGCTCCAGTTGATCCGGGACCGGCCCCGGTGAAGGGGGCCGTAGACGAGTTCGCTGATGAAGCACCGGTCGAAGATGATCCGGCCGGTCCCGGCGAGGATGTTCCTGTAGCGACTTGCCAGGTCGAGATGGTCGGGTGTCTTCGGGGAGTGCACCACGACGAAGCCGTGGTCCGTCGATAAGCGTTCACCAAGCGTGCTCTTCCCGACTCCGTCGCAGCCTTCCAGGACCAAGGTCTGATAGTCGCCGACTATCTCGTCGAGGTTCATACAGCCAGCCAGGACAGGACGGCGTCGCCATTGTCGAGGTGAGCGTCGGCGGCGTACTGGACCATGAGGTTGCGCCAGTTTGGCTCCCGGCCATGGGCGTGCGTGAACGTCGGGCGCGGCTGGAAGGCCGCGATCCGTACGCCGCTGGCCGCAGCAGCACCGATGAGCAAGGCGGTTCCCGGAGGCGTTTCCGCGCCGGAGACGTCGGCCAGCAGCCGGGCAGCTGAACACACCGCGGTCAGGTCGGCCAGGGCCCCTGCTACTGGGTCCGCTGCCGTGAAGCGCTGGGGCACCATCACCGTGTGGCCGGCGTCGACACACGCTTTGGCCAGGTGACCTCGGCCCCATGCCATGTACGGCGACGCCTCGACGTAGACGGGTGCGCCGATCACCGGGGGTGCACCCCCGAGGCGGGGAGCGCGATCAGGGAGGTCGAGCAGCGCGTCGACGGTCGCGTCGAGTGCCGTGTTCGTCTGGGCCATGTTGCGTGCTTGGAAGCCCGGGAAGCGGGACTGGGGCGGAGTCGACGGCAGAGTTGGCGGTCCGAGCTTGGCCACGCGCACGATGCGCGTGGCCACGGCCTGAAGGAGGGGGTCGGGGAATTCGAGGCGAGTGCCGGCCTCGGTCAGCGAGTAGGTCTGGAAGTCGGTGGTGAGCACGATGACCGGGACGCCCGAAGCAGCGGCGTATCCGATCTCCATGCAGACCCCGTCGTCGAGGCTCGGGCCGTGCAGGATGGCGACCATGGCGTCGAGGCGGCTGAGGCGTTCGCGGTCCAGCTCGAACAGGCGGCGTCCTTTGACCTCGGCGACCAGGTCCTCCTCGTCGGTGTCGCAGAACGGCAGGAAGACGCGATCGGGACCGACTTTCGCGGCTAGCCGATCGGCGAGGTTGGCGGCGAGAGCGCGGTCATGGGCGGCAAAGAGCCGGTGGGCTACGTAGACGGACACCGGGAGAGGCCCCCAAGTCGATAGGTCAGCCGCGACGGGGCGCGGGGATCGGAAGGGAAGGGGCCGCGACGTACCTGGCTGCGGCTGCAGTTGCCTCCGCCAGAGCCTGGGCGGCTGTCGCACCCTGCGAACGGTGGGCCAGGAAGGTCCCGGCCAGGGTGTCTCCGGCGCCGGAGACCTCGCGCGGAGGACGCGGCGGCGGAACGGCGGAGGCCACCTGACGTCCGAAGTGGTGAACCACTGCTGCCCGGGGGCCATCGGTGATGACCACCTCCGGGACCGCACCGGAGTCGATCACTTGCTCCAGGAGCCGGTACTCGGCAGCGTTGACGAACAGGGTGGTCGCCTTCGGCAGCCAGCGGGCGGCAGCGCGGATCATCTCTTCCGCGCTCGGCAGAAAGAAGTCCACGCTGAAGTCGGTCCCGTTCCTGGCGAGTCGGTCGAGCACTGCCGCCACATCCAGCGGGCGGCGGCAGCAGACGTGGTAGGTGTCGCGCGGGTACAGGTCCACGTGTCTGAGCGCGTGCTCGGTCAGTCCTTCGGCCACGCCGTAGTCCGTGCCTACGCGTATCAGCTCGCCTTGCAGGTCGTACTCCAAGTCGAAGGTGGTGGACATGCCGTCGACCTGGACCTGTGCCGACCAGTCGAGCGTGTCCAGACCCGGTACCTCCGGAAGGTGCGCGAGATCTTTTCCGAGAACGCAGACCGGGACCGCCCGGAGGCCGGCCTTTGCCGCCGCCAGGGACAGGAACAGAGCCGCACCGCCGAGCCGGGATCCACCACGGTGGTCGGGATAGCGGGTCAGGTCCCGGCTGATGTTGCCGATCACGTCGAGCCGTTCCACGGTCTCCCCCAGGAGGTCAAGCATGGCGGGCGCGGTGTGCGCAGTCGACGACCTTCGAGCAGACCGGTCGCCGACCGCAGAGCTGCGGGGCAGGACCGTTGAGGTACAGCCGCTTGAAGTAGATGAGGACGAGGTGCACCCACCAGGTCGGCTCCACCCCCTCGGGGACGGAGACCTGGTACTCGTTGTCGGTAACCAGCGACCGGAACTCGGCTGAGCGGGCGTGTACGGCCGCCTCAAGGACGTGCCGCATCCGCTCGTGTGCCACGGCTCCCGTCGGAAGGGCAAGGCCCAAAGCGGGTGCGAGCTTGGTGACCATGCCGGAGTCCACCGGGATGATGCCGCAGTGGTACCCGCGGGCGGTGAGCAGTGCGCACTGGGCGACCTTGTAGGACGCACCTCGCACCCGCGCAGCGAAGTCCAGGACCAGGGCATCGCAGTCGGCTGACTCCGCAGTCGGGTCGATCCCCTCCTCCTCCCAGGCACGGAGAAGCTCGGCGAGGGAGCGCAGATAGTCGATCCGGGCCTGCGGCAGACCGATGGGACGTACCAGTGATGCAAGCTCGGCGTCCGTGGCAGCAAGGAGGCTGTCGAAGCCACGGGCGTCCGCCGAGGTGATCACCCGGGCGTACGTCTCCACCATTCGATAGGAGACCCGGGTGGACCAGCCGGCGGCGAGCATCCGTACCCGCGGATCGCCGATCGACATCGGCCACCACCGGTTCTCGTCGTGATTGGCCTCCACCTCGGCCCGCACATCTGGAAGGCCGGCGGCGCGGGCCACCAACCGGTGGACTCGCCGGATCTCCAGCGGCTTCGCCTTCACACGCTCGATCGTCATGAACCGACTCCAGCACGGGCTCGGGTGGCCAGAAGTGCCATGGCGAGGTTGGACGAGAACACCGGCTTCCCGAACCGGTGCTCCAGTTCAGTGATCACCGGCAGGGTGTGCCAGCCGGTACACGACAAGACCACCGCTTCGGCAGCTTCGACCACTTCCTGCGGTAGCTGCCCCACCAGGGCCAGGATCTGATCTGGGGTGATCGCGGGATAGCCGTCGGCCAGGCCCAGACTCGCATGAGCCAGGACCTCCACGCCGGCCTCGGCGAACGCCGTCGCTTCCGCTTCGGTCACCGGGGCGGGGTAGGGCGTGACCAGTACCACGCGCGCCACGGCCGCCTCGGTGAGAGCCCGCAGAAGGGCGTCGAAAGCAGTGAACACGCCGCCCGGAAGCGGCGGACCGTCAGTGAAGCCCGCTGACGTACACGCCAGCATCACCGCATCGAGCGGAACGTGCGACAACGAGTCCAGCGCATGAACCGATGCTTCACGCAGGCCGTGCCAGAACGAGGCGTCGATCGCCGTCGTCCGGGACGCGGGCACGAGCCGTGCATGGTGGAAGACCGTGTGACGCAGGCCGAGGCTGGACAACTCGGTCTCCACGGCGACGTTGGCCCAGGGCAGCAGCAGACCCGCACGGACGGTACGGTCTGCCGCCGCGTCCAGGGCCGTCAGTGTCGCGAGCGTCCCGTCAGGAAGTGGATGCAACGCGTTCTCCGAAGATCACGCGCGGCGAATGACCGGTGACCACCAGATCACCGGTAGTACCGAGCGGCACCGCCGCGCCGCGCTCGACGACCTGGATGGAGTACGAGCCCAACCGCCGCCAGTAGGTGCCCTCCTCGCTGATGAAGTAGGAGTGGAGTCCAGGCACGCGCAGGCCGGTCGGGTAGACCCGCTCTTTCATCGGCTGATCCCAGGTGAAGTCGATGTCCGCCTTCCAGGATGCGAAGTGCTCGGCCGACGGCAGCGGCTCCCGCTCATCGAGGGCGGCGAGTGGGGTACCGGGGAACGCCCTCGCCAGGCGCACATTCGTCCGGTGACACAGCAGGCCGGCGTCGAGAATCCCGGCCAGGCCGTGAAGGTTCGCCACGTGGGTGCCATGGGTCTCCCCGGGGAGGCCGTATATCAGGTTCAGGCCCGGGAGGAGCATCGGTAGACCACCGGGGCCGCGAGCGGCACCCGCCGTATTCACGTGCTCGACGGCGCGCATCAGGATCTCGGGCGTGCAGGTGAGGGTGTTGCGCTCGATGACGGCCGGGTCGAAGCTCTCGATGCCCATCGGCGCGCAGTTGCCCTCGGTGCAGAAGTCCGCCACCAGCTTGGCGATGCGCAAGCCGACGGGTGCGGCCACGGCCAGGGGATCGGCGTTGTCGATGTGGAGCACCTCCAGCTCGGGGCAGTGGTCGCGGATGCCGCTGAGCAGGGCGCGGATCGCGTTCTCGTTCCGATGGCGGTAGGAGAAGAAGCAGGTCTGCTGGCCGAGTCGGAAGTTTCGGACGCCGGCAGCGTAGAGCTGGGCCGCCTCGGCGACGATGTCGTCGACCTCGCGGAAGGCGACGAGGGGCGACTTCGCCGGTTCGTTGCAGAAGTCGCAGAACTTGCGTCGGGTGCAGCCACGGTACAACTCCAGCTCGGCGATCGGACGCCAGGGCATCTGTTCGACGAGGCCGGCGAACGAGTCGCGTTCGCGTCGCATCTGCTCGTAGTCGGCGGGGCGCCGGCTGCCGAGCAGAAGGTCGCCGGATGTCACGGTGTGGGTGTGGACGGCGTCGAACAGCCCGGCGTACTCCGCAGGGGAGGCCAGGGCGTAGGCGGACAGCGGGCCGAGCAGGTATCGGCGGCCCCGCGTGCAGGCGAGCGCGCGAGTGATCTCCTCGAACGACCCGTTCACGGCGTGCAGATGAATGGACGGGACCGCGTCCCCGGCGATGACGATCACGATCTCGGCGTCCCGCAGGAGCTGAACGGCGGCGTTCCGGTTGACGGTGGTGGAGTATGTGAGCCGGTCGCTCTGAGGCGGTTCGACGGTGGGTTTGCCTTCGGCCAGGCACCAGCGGACGTCGTCGATGGTCACGTACCGGACGTCCGCCTCCGGCCGAGCCTGACGCAGCGCCGACCAGGCGTTTCGGACGTAGGTCGACAGGTAGGGCGGTACGCCGAGGCCACTCGGCTCGACGGTGAAGCAGTCCAAGATCACTACAGGCTGCATTGGTTCTCCCTCCAGCGCTGAGGGCGTCGGCGGTGTTCCAGCGGCGTTCTCGCCGGGAAGGGCCGTGGGCCCCACAGCCGTCCCAGTGTCAGCGTTGGCGGGGCTCGGGAGGAGGGGGTGACGGGGTTGTTCGGTTGTACGGGGGTTGCATTTCCGCGGCCCTGTGTCGAAAGGCTGGGACGCAGAGTGATCCACAAGGCATCATCTGCGTATGGGCAGTTCAAGGGGGAGTGGCGAGGCCAACGCCGCGTTCGCGGCTGTGCTCCAGGAGACCGGGTGTTCGCACGCCGCTTTGGCGCGCAAGGTCAACGAACTGAGCGCGCTGCAGGGCGAGGTGTCGCGCTACGACAAGGCATCGGTGACCCGGTGGCTGCAGGGAATGACTCCGCGAGGCCGCGCCCCGGAGTTCATCGCCGCCGCCTTGGCCGGGTTCTTGGGCCGCCCTGTATCTCCCTTGGATATCGGCTTCGTTGGGCAGTCTCAGCGTCCCGTGGCCGCAAGAGCCTTGACGTACCGTGAAGACGTGGGTGAAACACTTCATACGCTCGCGGAGCTTGGTTCGACCGACATCTCGCGACGCAGTCTCCTCGGTGCGGTGCCGTACGTCGCGACTGCCCTGCTGGACCCGCAACGGCATTGGTTGCTGTGGCTCCTGGAAGACGACCAGGCCCCTCGGCTCGCTGTAGTCGCCGGCAGCGGCCCTGCCGAGCAGGTCCAGGCGATGATCGAGATGTTCGACGAGATGGACAACCGCTTCGGCGGCGGGGGAGTACGAGCGAGCATCGTGCACTACCTGAGCACCGAACTCGCACCCATGCTGCAGCAGCGCAATCTGCCCTCACACCAGCGCCGACTCCTCTACACCTCGGCCGCGAAGCTCGCGGCGATGGCCGGATGGTGCTCGTACGATTCCGCCGACTACGGACTCGCGGAGCGCTACATGATCCAGGCGCTGAGACTGTGCGCCGAGGGCGGCGACCGCGTACTCGGCGGGCAGATCCTGGCCGGCATGTCGCACCTCGCCACCAGCCTCGGCAACCCCACCGAAGGAGTCTCACTGGCGCGAGCGGGTATCGCGACCGCCAAGTCCGCGGGGAGCCCGCTCGGGCTCATGCGCTTGCACGCCATGGCCGCCCGCGGGTACGCCGTCCTGGGCGATTCCCAGCGCGCGACGGCATCCCTCCTGGCAGCCGGCAAGAACCTGGAGGCCAGCAGGGGCCCTGCCGAGGAATCGCCATGGGTTCGCTTCCTGGACCACCACTATCTGGAAGCCGAAGCGGCCTTGGTCCATCGCGATCTCAACGAAGCGGTGCAGGCCGAGCGCCTCGCCCTGGCGTCCGTCGAGTCGAACAGCGACCGGCGCCGTCGGCAAGCCATCAGTCGCTCGGTGCTCGCGACGGCGTTCCTCCAGCAGAACAGGCTGGACGAGGCGGTCGGCACCGCGAGCAACGCCGTGGACCTGCTCGCCGGAGTACACAGCGAACGGTCCGTCCAGGCCCTGCGTGACTTTCGCGCGCGTCTTGCTCCTTACCGGGGCGAGGCCGTTGTCCGCGACTTCGAGCGGAAGACTCGGCCGATACTCGGCACAGCAGCCTGAAGGCGCCGGTCAGTACCCTTCCGGTGTCGGCGCGTTCTGGCCCTTGTCGACGGGCAGGTTGATCCCGGTCACCGCACGCGACTGGTCCGAGAGCAGGAAGGCGATCACGTCCGCCACCTCCTCCGGCCGCACCAGCTCTCCCCCCGGGAACTCCGAGCGGAAGCGGTCGAAGGCCGACGGGTCTTCTCGGCGCATCCGGTCCCACCGCTTGCCCGGGATGAGCATCGATCCGGGTGAGACCGCGTTCACGCGGATGCCATCCGCTGCCAGCTCCCTGGCCAGGGACGACACCATGTGGATCTGGGCTGCCTTCGCCGAACCGTACTGAGCCTGCGGTCCCGGCTTCCACCCGGAGACCGAGGCCACCACGACGATCGATCCGCCACCGGTTTCACGCAGGTGAGGGGTACTCGTCGAGACCAGCCGGGCGACATGACCGACGTTCATCTCCCACGTCGCCGCCCAGTCCTCGGCAGATGCCTCGGTGATTCCCCGCCCCCGCGCACCACCCGCACATGCGACGACACCGTCCAGCCCGCCCAGCGCTGAGGCGGCGTCTTCTACGAACCGCTCCAGCAGCTTCGGCACGGATACGTCCAGAGACCGGACGAACAGAGCAGTCGGCATACCGAGCGAACTGCGGAGCGTTTCCAGCGGCTCGGACTTCCGGGCACACGTCGCCACCCGCGCCCCTTCGGACAGGAGCAAGCGCACCACGTGCTCGCCCAGCCCTCTGGAGCCTCCCGTCACCACGATGCGGCGGCCCGCGAAGCGCCCTGTCACCCCGCGCTGTCCGCGGTCATGCCCTGCGTCCGTCATCTGCGCACCCTTCACCAACCGTGCCAACCCGCGTGGTCGAAGACATCCTGCATGCACCCTTCTGACCAGGGCGCCGCAGGGGTTCCCTTATTGGACGTACCCGGCCCTGGACCAACCGTGCAGCGGCGATCGCCGACGTCGGCGCTACGGACCCGGGTGACGAAAAGAACCCGGAACGGCAGTGCACCACCGCTCAACCGTCGAACCCGGGTCAGGCGGTCCCCAACACGAAGTGAGAGACAGCGGCACCCCGCGCTCCTCTCCCGACTCGGGAGGCACCATGTCCCAGGAACCACACCCGCGAGACACACTCACGCTGGCCGACACGCCCAACGCTGTGGGCCTGGCACGGCTGCACGCGACCCACGTCCTCTCCCGCTGGGGAGTGCCGGCCGAGGTCGTGGAGACGGTAAAGCTCATCGTCTCGGAGCTGACCACCAACGCGGTACGGCACCCCAAGAAGAGGGAGGGCGAGGAGGTCTTTCTGTTCTCCTCGCAGTTCGACGTGCAGACCTTCGAGCTGGCGCTGGAGATGGTCCGTGACGTCGTCAGGGTGTCCGTGTGGGACCGCGACGCGAGGCCGCCCGTGCTGACAGAGCCCGGGGTCGAGGCGACGAGCGGGCGAGGGGTCCTCATCGTCGCGATGATGAGCAGTCGCTGGGGCCACCACCCGGCTCTGGGCAGGTCCGGCAAGGTGGTGTGGGCTGAGGCAGGCCTCAGCCCCGTGAGTCGTGTCAGTGAGAGCGAGAGCTTGGAACGGCCCCCGGGTCGGCCTCCGTCGACCGGACATGGACGGCCCCGGGCCGACCCGCACCTGCTCGGCCGCGTGCTCATCGGCGTCAGGGACCTCTGAGCTGTGGACGCGACAAACGAAGTCGGGTCGGCTCCCGAGGGGCCGAGGCTGTCCTCCTGGGAACGCCGCCCGTTCGACGGGGTGCGGTGCTCCGGCCGCCGAATGGTCCCATCCAAGCTCCGAACACGGCGGGCGGCCAGCCTCGTCCTGGTGACGCGATCCTCTGCGCGAAGCCGACCGCCCGGTGGAGGACCCACCCCACCGCTGCGAGAGAGGCCCCGATGAATCCGACCGCCGCAGCGGTGTACACGTCCAGGTTCGTCGTCGTGGAATCGCTCTCGCCTCAGCAGAAGGGCCCGCTCACCAGTGCGCTCGCCCAGACTCTGCGGGAGGGGCGGTGACCACCGTCCCTCGCCGGTCCCGGCTGCTTCCGGTACCCGCTGTCGCCATGTGGTCCGACCAGACGGTCCGCATCCCACACCTGCGCATCGGGCCCGATGGTGTCTACCACGAGGGCCCCGAAAACCGGGACGAAGAGGGTCAGTTGTGGCCCCAGGTCCGCGGCCCCCAGACCGGTGCGCCGGAGTACGCGGAGATGAATCCCCTCAAGCAGTGCCAGGCGATGGAGCGACTGCTGTGCCAAGTCGGCATGGGGCCGGCCACCCGCACCGAGCACGGCGTGCTGTGGGTGCTGCCCCGGCCGACCGGTTCGCCCGAGGACCCGGATTACGACTGGGACGAGGGCGTGACGACGACCGAGCCGCCCGCATGCCTCTTCCACGCACGTGTGTCGGCGCACCAGTGCCCCCGGCTCAGGACGAGAGGACACGTGACGGTCTTCGTCCGCGACACGGAGCTGGTGGCGGTGGAAGGCACGTACTACCCGCCCCCGCCGACTGGAGCACGCCCGATCAAGACGGTCCTGCCCATCGACGCCCCGGACACGCGCCTGATGGTCGCCGACCGTCTCGTCCGTCGCCTTCGGGCTGTCACGCTCGTCGACATCACCGACCGAAGTTCCGCCCGTGGGGCGTTTCCCTGCAACCGCCGAACCCGAGAGAAGGACTGGTGAGCCACGACGAGGCCGCCCAATTCCTCGTCCACCTCGTCGTTCCCTAATCGCCTCTCCCTGTAAGGACATCACCTATGTGTCAACATCAACCCACCTGTCCCGGGGCAGAGTCCCCCGACCGTGAGGCGGCCCGCCTGACCGCGCACCACCCCGAGCAGGGCTGGAGCCGACTGTGCAACGGTGTCCTGCTCTTTGAGGACACCGGGGAACTGCTCCCCGACGGACAGATCATCGCCCCGCACCGCCCTACGACGGCGGTGGCTGCGTGAGCACCCTCGCCGAACAGAAGGGCCTCTCTGCGGCCTGTGCTGTACTGCGTGACGTCGTCGTCAGGCTCCCGTACGACACGACGCTGCCCCGGTCTGGATTCTGGCGGCCCGTATCCACCAGCCGCCTTGACTCACCCGCCGGGCGCTGCGGGAGCTGGACACGGACGGCGAAATCGCCCTCGTACACTGGGAGTCGGCGTGGCGACGAGGACCACTCCCTGATCTGCACCGGGTGGCTGCCCCAGGCCCTCGCCCGGATCGGCCGCGCCGACGAGGCTGCCACAGTCTTCAACCGTCTGCTGGAGTTGCCCAACGACGTTGGCCTGCTCGCCGAGCCCGTCGGGATGGCGCCATGAGCCTCTCACCCCTACCCGCCAGTCGGGCGAAGAGCGACCGGCGCCGGGCTCCGGAAGGCCGTACCGCCGGTCTCATCCTGCTCGGGGCTAATGTGATCGGTTTTGCTCTGGCTGGGGGCATGGCCGTGCACGAGACTGGTGTTGTCCGCGTTCTCGGTTGCGCCGCTACGGTCCCGGACCAGACACCTGCCGAAGAGCAGCCGCCCAGCGCGGCCAACGCCACGGCAGCACCTGAGTCCGGCGGCCCCGGGTGGGGGCGGACGGCGTGAACGCTCCTCCCGTCTCCTGTCTCCCGCCGCGCCGTACGGCTTGGTTCCTCCCTCGTCCACCGCGGATACACGGCCATGGACGCCTTGGCCGCCGCCAGAACGCGATCGCCGTGCCGGGCGGACTCTGCCGCCATATGCCGCACGCGGCACGCTGCCGCCCCGCCTCGTAGCAATACCCCGATGTATCCACGACAGTTGGAGTCCTTTATGCCGCATCTCTCCAAGAGCCAGGCCATATCCTCGGACGGGGCCGTCGGCACCGCACGCCTGCATCACCTGGAGCGGGCCGCCCTGAGCCACGGGGCGCCCATCGAGGACGTGCTGCTGATCGCAGTCAACCTGTACGGGATCACCTCCGACCAGGACCGCCACCGGGCCCGGGTCAACCTCCGGCTCACGCGCCGCCCCGAGGTCCCCTGGCAGATCATCGTCCCGCTGAACCAGCCGGCCAGCCCGTTCCGGCTCAGGGGCGACGAGCTGTCGCTGAACGGCGAGGTGGTCGCACACGTCGAACGCATCGACGCCGACGAGGCAGTCGGAGGATATTTCCGCAACGGTGGCCGGGCCGTGACCCTCAACCCCAACGCCCGCAGCCGGTGTGTCGGGTGCGGTTGGTGCCCCAACACTCTGGAGGCCGCCGCCGACCCGCGGCTGCAGGAGGAGCAGGGGCTCGACGACCTGCTACGCGCCCTGGGCGAGCAGCACCCCCGCCGCACCCTGGCCGAACTGACCGAGGTCACTGTCTCCACCGGCTGCTTCGAGCGGGAGGAGGCCGCTGTCGCTCACCTGACCGCCCTGCGGCCTGCTCTGGAGCGGGTCGGCGTCGGAGCTCGGATCGGCTTCCTCACCTCCGTGCTGCGCAGCGATGAGGTGTTCGAGACCATCGCGTCGCAGGTGTCCCCGTTCGTGCTCAGGCTGACAGCCGAGCACTTCACCCGGCGGGCGGCCTTAATGAAGTCGACCAAGGCCGACCTGCGGCCGGAGCAGATGCCGGGCCTGCTGGCGCGGGCGCAGGCAGCGGGGCTGGACACCTCGTACACGTACATCGTCGGGCTGGACCCGATGGAGGACTTCGTGCGCGGGGTGAACGCGCTGGCGGGCGTGGTCAACGCGTTCCCGAACTACCAGGTTTTCCAGGCGCATACGGTGATGATGCAGGGCATGCGGACGCCGGGCGCGGAGAGCCTGGAGTACTACCTGCAGGCGCGTACGGCCATCGAGCGGGCCATGGCTTCGACCGGGCTGAGGCCGGTGGGCTGGGAGTGCTACCGGCCGCTGTGGTACTTCACGTATGCGGGGGAGGACCTCGTCGATGGACCTCGCTGACACGGTCATCGACCGGGTGCGGGTCGAGCGTCTCGACGAGAGCGTGGCGGGTCCGTGGGAGGTGGGCGACAGTCGGTTCGCAGTGGTGGTTGAGGCCCGCGGGATGGCCGGAGTGTTCGCCCCAGTCGACGAGTTGCCTGCCGCGCTCGTCGCCACCCGGCTCGGGCAGAGCGCGCTGCGGCACCCGGTGACCGATCACAAGGGTCTGCTGTGCAGGCTCCTGGCCGAACTCGGTCCGCACGCGGTGGGGCTGGGGCGCTGGGCGGTGGGGGCGTTGGACTGCGCGGTGTGGGACCTGCACGGCCGTCTTGCCGACCTCCCGGTCGCGGCCCTGCTCAGCGACCGGCCCGCGCGGCAGGTTCCGGTCTACGCCTCCTGGCTTTCCCTGGACCTGACCTCCGCTTCGTCCGCCGAGTCGGTCAAGGCCACCGCTGACCAGGGGTTTGCCTTCACCAAGTGGGCGCTGCGCGACGCGGAAGCCGGCGAAGTCGCGCTGCTGGCCGAACGGGCGGCGGTATGGGCGGGGCAGAGCGTGGCGGTGGACGCCCTGGGCACATGGGGCCACCGACGGGCCACGGAAGTCGCGCCGCTCCTCACGGAGGCGGTGCGCTGGGTGGAGGACCCGCTGGCACGGACCGACCGGGCCGCGTACACGCATCTGCGCGGCCAGGCGGAAGGGTTGCGGGTCGCGTTCGGCGAGCGGCTTGCCCATGTGGAAGACGCCATGGCCCTGCTGGAGCTCTGCCGACCGGAGGCGTTCACGTTCGACGCGGTGTGGTGCGGCGGCATCACCGAAGCGCGGCGCTGGCTGGGAGCCGCGCACGACGCGACGGTGCCCGTCCACCTGCACGGCCGGGCGTTCCTGCCCGCCGTGCACCTGGCCGCCGCGCTCCCGCACACGGCGGGTGCGGTGGAGTACCAGGTGGTGTGGGAGCCGCGACGCCAGCGGGCGCTGCGCGGCATGCTCCAGCCGGACGGCGGGCACGTCACGCTCCCCGACCGGCCCGGTCTCGGGATGGAGGTGCGCCGGTAGTGGCACCCATGCACACGGGCGAGCTGGCGGTCCACGGGCGCCTGGAACGGCGTGAGGAGACGGTGCTTCTCATCGTGGACGAGCGGCTGAGTGGATATGACACCTTCCTGTCCGCGACCCTGCGTCTCGACCGGCCAGTGGTGCTGTCGGAACTCCCGGTCCGGATCTTGACGTTCGACGACGTCACCGTCCTTTTGCCCCTCAAGTCCGGCCTGCCGCAGGCGCAGGCCGGTGGGGAGTGGAGCGGCACGCTGCTGATAGCGCACGGCTCACGTCCGCCGACGATCCCCGACGACCTCGCCCAGGCCGTTGCCGAGGCCGGTGTCGACACCAGCGGCTGGTCACCGGCCGAGGCCCGGCAGCTTCTGACCTTCCTCGGCGAAGCCGGTCCCGGTCCCGTACGTATCGAACGGATCGGCATAATCATCGCGACCCTGGCGAGACGTTCGTGAGCGCGGCGACTCCGGTGCGGCTGGTGAGCCTCGACGTCGGATACACCCTGGGAGAGCCGTCTGGGACGACGTTGACGCAGCGCCTGGTGGAGTTGTCCCCGCTACCGGTCCGGGAGGCGAAGCAGATCGCCCAGAGGATCCTGCACGTCCTGGACCCGGACAGCGATGCGACAGGGCCGCAGACGGTGTGCGTCGCCCTGGGCATCTCACCGTCCGCCTTCCCCCACGGCCACCGTCCGCCCGGCTTCGCCCTGTGGCCCGGGGCGGTGGAGGCGGTGGCACGGATCGCCCGGATCGTGCCGGTGGTCACCCTGTCGAACGTGAGCCACTGGGACGAACCAGCGGCTGACATCGCCAGGCTCCTCGCGCCCCACCTCCAAGCTCACCACCCTTCGTGGCAGCTCGGGTTCGCCAAGCCTGACCCGCGCGCCGTGCAGACTGTCGCTCAACTGCACGGCCGCGACCCTGCGGGGGTGCTGCACGTCGGCGACAGCTTCGACTACGACGTGCGCGGCGCCCTCGCGGCCGGCGCCCAGGCCATGTGGATTACCTCGCGCCCACCGTCGGCCGAAGAGCTTCGGCTGCTGGCCGAGCACCCCGGCCGGGTCACGGTGGTGCCGGGCCTCCTCGGCGCGGTCCGCCGGATCGAGCAGACCGTCTTCCCATCAACCCACACCACCAGGAGTCCTACCTCGTGAGCAAGTTCGAAACCACTGCCCCGTACTACGCCACCTACCGGCCCGGTATCCCAGAGGAAGCCGTCGCCCTGCTCGCGCAGCGGGTGGCCGACAAGGAGCGCTGCGTCCTGCTCGATCTGGGGTCCGGCACCGGGCAGGTCCCTCTGGCCCTGGCCGGGAAGGTGACGGAGATCGACGTCGTCGAGCAGGACGCGGGCATGCTCGGCGAGGCCGACAAGGCGCTCTCCGGGCTGCCGGTCGCCGTCCGCCTGCACAACACGTCGGCCGAGGAGTTCACCCCGCCCCCCTCCTACCGAGCCGATCTCGTCACGGTCTGCCGTGCCTTCCACTGGATGAATCAGGGCGTGGTGCTGTCGCGTCTGGAGAGCATGACGGCTCCGGACGGGACCGTCGCGGTCATGGGGGACGGCAGCCTGTGGACCGCGCGCACCGAGTGGACCGATGCTCTGCGCGCCCTGATCCAGGAGTACCTGGGCGAGGAGCGGCGGGCCGGGAAGGGCCAGAAGTACGTGGCACACGACCGGCCGTATCGCGAGATTCTCGCCGAGTCCGCGTTCGGCCAGGTCGAGGAGCACACCATCGCCGTTGAGCGGGAGTGGAGCACCGAGACGGTGATCGGCTACCTGTACTCGACCTCCTTCGCCGCCCGGCCGCTGTTCGGCGAGCGGGTCGACGACTTCGAGCGGCGGGCCCGCGCCCTGCTCGACGAGCACGCCGCCGCAGGCGGCCTGACCGAGCACGCCTCCTTCCAGGTCGTCCTCGGCCGACGCGGCTGACCCGCCCCTCCCTCTTCGCCGGGGCGGCCCCTCTTCCCGCCCCGGCCCCCCTCCTCCCGAGAAGGAGATCTACCATGCCCCGATCCGTGACGTGGAGCGACGAAGAGCGGTACCGGTTCGTTGACGACGGTGTTCTCATACGCCGTGGCCTGGTCCACGGCGCCGTGCTGTCCCAGGCCCGCGACCTAGTCGGCGGCTGGCTGACCGAGGCGTACGACCCTGCGCGGCTCACCGCCTACACCGAACGCAGCTTCGCCCCCGAGTTGGAAGAACACCCCGACCTCCTCGCCCTCTACCAGCGAAGCGGCCTCGGCGAACTGGCCGGAGACCTACTGCGGCCCGCGACCACCGCCCCGGTCACTCGGGCGCAGATCCAGATCCGTCTGCCGCACGGCGCACAGCAGCCCGTGAAGCGAATGCACGTCGATGGCGTCTCCTGCCCGCACCTGGAACCCCGCGACCTGCGCACATTCACCTTCATCGTCGGCATCGTCCTGGACGGCGGCGACACCGCGGACGCCGGCGCTCTGCACTACGTGCCCGGCGGGCACCACCGGATGGCCGACTACTTCGCCACGGACTGGGCCCTGGGGCAGTCGGCCCAGACCCCCGACGACATCGACGCCCAGAACGGCACCGCTCTCACCGCCGAGCCCGGCGACGTGATCGTGATGCACCACCTCGTCCCGCACCGGGTCGGCATCAACACCAGCAGTATGCCCAGGGTGATGGCGTACTTCCGCGTCAGCCACGCCCAGCACCCCGACCTCGCCCTCAAGGCTCTGTCGGACCCATGGCTGGAGTACCCGGCGCTCGCCGCCCTAGCCCGCCTCGGAACCGTGTGAGAGGAGAGAGCGCCATGGACGTACTCACCCCCGACCAACTCCCCGACGCGGCCCGGCTCCTGGCCGCCGGGAAGGTGGTCGCCGTGCCCACGCCCCGCTGGTACATGCTGTGTGCCCGCACCGCCGACCCCGCCGCCACCAGCGCGGTCTTCCGCGCCAAGCAGCGCCCCGCCACCAAGCCGCTGCTGCTCCTGCTCGATAACCCGGCTACGACCGACGCCCTGTTCGAACTGAGCGACGACGCCCGCCTACTGACCGGCGGCCTGTGGCCGGGGGACCTCGCGCTACGTCTTCCGTGGAAGCCGGGCGTGGAGCCCGTCGCGGCGGTCGGCTCCCCGGCGCTCGTCGGATGTCCCGACGGGGTTCTGGGCCAGCTGGTCGCCCTGGCCGGCGAGCCGCTGGCCGCCGCCGTGTGCAGCATCTCTACCCCCACCGCAGGCGACGAGGACCTCCCGGCGCTCACCGCCGGCCAAGTCGTCGCCTTCGACCGGACCACGGGGGCCGGGATCGCCGCGGTCGTCGACGGCGGGATCTGCCCGTACGGCCGGCACATGACCATCGTCGACTGCCCCGTGGGCGCTGCCGCGCGCCTGCAACGGGAGGGCACCGTCCACGCCCGCGCCGTCGAAGCCGCTCTCGCCCCGGCAGGAGGACCCCATGTGGGCTGACCTCGCCCGCCGAACGAACCGCCTGGTGCCCGACGACTCGGTGGCCGCCGTCGTCGACGCGCTCGACTACCTCTGTCTCGCCCAGCTCTACCTGCGCGACAACCCGTTTCTGGCCCGGCCTCTGACCCCGGCCGACGTCAAGACGCGACCGGCCGGCCACTGGGGGGTGTGCCCGCCCGTCAACCGGATGCTCGCCGCCTTGGGCCCGCTTCAGGCGGCCGTACCCGACGGCTACGAGCTGCACGTCCTGCACGGCGCCGGGCATGCGGGGCCCTCCGCCCTCGCCCACGCCTACCTCACCGGCCGACTCGGCCACGCCCATCCCGGCCTGCGCCAGGACGCGGCCGGGCTGCGCGAACTCGTCACCGGCTTTCCCCGGGCCGATATCGGTGGGGAGATCACGCCGATGATCCCCGGCCACCTGCACACTGGCGGGCAGCTCGGCCCCGCCCTCGCGATCGGTCAGGGCACTGTGCTCGACGCGCCCCACCGGCTGACCGTGGTCCTGATCGGCGACGGGGAGTGCGAGACCGGGACGACTGCCGCCTCCTGGCTTGCCGCCCGTGCGCTGCACGGTACAGGCGACCACGGCACCGTCCTTCCCGTCATCCTGCTCAACGGAATGCGCATGGGCGGGCCGAGCGTGCTGTCCACTCTGAGCCGCGCCGAACTCACCACCTACTTCAACGGCCTTGGCCACCGGCCCGTATACAGCGACGGCCGCGACATCGGACAGCTCCGCCAAGCGGTGGCCGAAGCGCTCGGCGCCGCCCAGCCCCTGGGCATTCCGGGACCGTCGAGTGTCCTGGTCCTCACCCTGGACAAGGGCCACGGAGCACCCGTACACCTCGTCGGCACTCCGGCGGTCCACAAGACGCCGCTGCGCGATCCGGCCGGTGTGCCTGCCGAGTTCGACGCGCTCGCCGACTGGCTGGCCTCCTACCAGCCCGACCAACTCCTGACCTCCAGCGGCCGGCCCCGGCCGCACCTCCTGCCCGCGCTCCCTCGCCCCCGGCCCGAGCCCGACGGTCTCGCGGCGCCGCGCGGCTGCGTCGCCGCCTGTGCCCAGGTCGCTGACCATGCCGTCGGCCGCCCGTTCGCGCAGGTGGTCCCCGAGGTCCTGCGGGGCTTCGCGGAGCGGGGCCCGTTCCGCGTGTTCAGCCCCGACGAGCTGGCCTCCAACCGCCTCGACCTCACCGACGAGCACGGGCGCCCGGTGTCGTGGGCGGTGGAAGTGCTCAACGAGGAGCTGTGCCACGCCTGGGCCCAGGGCTACACGGAGACCGGCCGGCACGCGCTCGTCGCCACCTACGAGGCATTCGCGCCGATCACCCTCAGCCTCATCCAGCAGCAGCTCAAGCACCGGGCCGTGCGCCGTCACGGCGGGCTTTCTCCGCTGCCGAGCCTGGTCTACCTCCTGACCAGCCTGGGCTGGCACAACACCCTCACCCACCAAAACCCCAGCCTCAGCTCGGCGCTCCTGGCCGGCGGCGATCCCGCGCTCCATGTCCTCACCCCCGCCGACCCGGCACGCACCGCCGCCGCTCTCACCTTTGCTCTGCGCAAGCTCGACCGGTGCACGATCGTCATCGCTGGCAAGCACACGGACGTCCACCACCCGTTGGAGACCCTCGACGAAGAACTGCGCCACGGCATCTCGACCTGGCCCCACCTCAGCCACCACGGCCCCGATGAGCCCGATCTGATCCTCGCCTCCGCCGGCGACCTGCCCGCCGAGGCCCTGACTGCTCTCGCCCAGCGCCTTCGCGCCGAACGGCCGGATCTGCACCTGCGGTACGTCCACGTCCACGACCTCACCGCTCTCGCTGAGGAAGGCACCTGCCTCCTCGCCCTCACCCCGGACGCGTTCGCCCGCCACTTCGGCACCCGCGAGCCGATCATCCTGGCCACCAGCGGGCACCCGGCCGACATCCACGCCCTCCTCGGCCGCCGCCACCCCGGGCCCCGGCTCACCGTCCTCGGCTACCGCGACCCCGGCCGCCCCGTCTCCCAGGCCCACCTCCGCCAGCTCTGCGGCCTTGACGACGCCAGCCTGTGGCAGCTCGCCACGACCCTCACCGATGCCCCGAAGGAGATACCAGCATGAGCACCCCGCTCCCGCCCGTCGCACCCGACGCCGACACCATCGAAACCTTCGAACGCGACGGGTACACGGTCATTCGCGACGCGATCACCCCAGAACTGCGCGACCAGCTCCTGACCGCCTCCGAAATGCTCCTGACCAGCGACATTACCCAGGGCCGCGACCGAGGAGGCGACGGCAAGGACGGCTTCCGCGGATGCCTCAACCTCGACCGCGCCTTCCTCCCGCTCCTGGCCAACCCCGCCGTCCTACCCACCGTCGTTCAGCTCCTCAGCCCCAACATCCACCTGCTGTCCGCCCACCTCATCGCTCTTCCGAGCGGCCCGCCCCGCACCATCCGCATCCCCGAGCGCCACGGCTGGCACCGCGACATGTACGGCGTCACCGCCGACCTCGGCTTCTGCCACACCCCCCGCATGGCGATTAAGGCCGCCCACTACCTCACCCCCGTCACCCCCGACTGCGGGCTGACGATGTTCCTCCCCGGCAGCCACCGCCTCACCGAAGAACCCGTCGTCCCCGCCGGGGCCGTCGACCCACCCGGCGCCATCACCCCCGACATCACCGGAACCGACGCAGTCCTCTTCGAGAACCGGACCTGGCACACCGGAGGCATCAACCTCTCCGGCCAGCCCCGAATCGCCCTGATGCTCCAGTACGGATACCGCTGGCTCCACCCCGTCGACGACCCCGCCACCGACCTCCGGAAAGACCCCGCTCTCACCCCGATCGAACAGCAGCTCCTGGGCCTGCCCGACCGCCGCCCGGACGGATCCCTCGCCAAGGGCAGCGGAGCAGCTCCCATCCGCTCGTGGTGGGAAACTGGTCCAAGGGCTAGGAGTGTCATGAATCAGGTGTGATCTTTCCCGAAGGAGTCACCTGATGAGTACGACGACGGATCACTGGCTCGAGACCTCGGACAGCGTGTCGCTTGCCGTGGCCGACGGCAGTGTTCAGGGTGCCGGCGTGAAGTCGATGCCGGTGTCGCCGAACGGTCTGTCCAGCGAGCTGCTGGAGGAGCTGGCCGCGCTTGCGGTCGAGAAGGTCCGTGGGGAGGGGTTGCGGCTGATGGGCGAGGGCGGGCTGCTGCCCGAATTGGCCCAGCACGTGATGCAGGCCGCCCTGGAGGCCGAGATGGACGAGCACCTGGCCGCCGAGGCCGGCCGGGCCGGCGGGCGCGGATCGCAGACGAGGCATACGGGCAGGACTGGAACTTCCGCCGCCTGCTCGAGCAACTCGGCCTGGGCTACGTCGTCGCGGTGCCCAAGTCCCAGCAGGTCAAGTCCCTGGCCGGTGCCTGGCGCATCGACCAGCTCATCGACGAAGCCCCCGCCGATGCCTGGCAGCGGCTGTCCTGCGGCAACGGGGCCAAGGGCCCTCGCGTCTACGACTGGGCCGCGGCAAAACTGCCCACCAACATCGTCTTCGACCCGGATCCGCCGTCCCACCACCGCTGGGTGCTGGCCCGGCGCAGCCTGTCCGACCCCGGCGAGATCGCCTACTACCTCGCCCACGCACCCGTCGGCGTCGAGACCGGCGAACCGGCCCGGATCGCCGGCAGCAGATGGGCGACGAGGAGTGTTTCCAGGCCGCGAAGAACGAGTGCGGCCTGGACGAGTACGAGGTCCGCCGCTACATCGGCTGGTATCGGCACATCACCCTGACCATGCTCGCCCACGCCGTCCTGGCCGCACTCGCCGCCCG
>NZ_JBSFET010000077.1:0-29358 GCF_053594575.1 Streptomyces sp. NPDC001880 | reverse complement strand
CAGCTCGCCGTTGGCGATCAGCTTGTCGAACTCCTCGTTGTCCACGAAGAAGTAGTGGACACCGTCGCGCTCACCGGGGCGCGGCTTGCGGGTCGGCCCTGGAAGGCGTCGGTGTGCGGGTGGACGGAGATCCGGCCGCGCTGGGGCTTGATGCCGACGAGGTGGGTCCAGGCCGCCGGGATGCGGACGGAACCGGCGCCGTCCGAGCCGAGCGCGGCGGGCACGAGTCCGGCCGCGACGGCCGCCGCGGAGCCGCCGGACGAGCCGCCGGGGGTGTGGCCGGTGTGCCACGGATTGCGGGTGGCGCCGAAGGCGGGGCCCTCGGTGAACGGCCACTGGCCCAGCTCGCAGGAGTTGGTCTTCCCGACGATCACGGCGCCGGCCGCCCGCAGGCGGCGTACGGCCTCGCTGTCCGCGGTCGCGGCGGGCAGTTCGCCGTCACAGCCGAAGTGGGTCGGCATCCCGAGGACGTCCGTGTCGTCCTTGACGGCGACCGGCACGCCGAGCAGCGGAAGCCGCTCCCCCGCCGCGAGCCGGCGGTCGGCGTCGGCGGCCTCGGCGAGCGCTGCCTCCGCTCGCAGGTGCCTGAAGGCGTTGAGGGTGCCCTGGCTCGCTTCGATACGGCCCAGCGCGGCGGACACCTGCTCGACCGACGTGGCGCGGCCCTCGGTCAGCTCCCGTGCGCTGTCGGCCAGTCCCGCCGGACCGGCCGGTCCGGTGGTTTCCACGGCTTCCGTAGAGGACATGGGCCGCCGCCTCCCTCGTATCGGCACAGGCGCGCAACGCGTCTGTGTGCCCGAAGCATCCATGTGCTTGAAGCATCTGTCTGCCCGAACGAACTTACCGGAGGGTAACGAGTTGTGAGCGGCCCGCTCAACCGTTCGGTGGAATGCGGCCGGGCATCGCTCCGGGCAGTGTCAGTGCCGCTTGCTACGTTCCCCGGTGGAAACAGGCGGCGAACGCACTGCTGGAGGGGTACGTGGAAGCGGAGTTCGAGGGCGAATTCGAGACGCACCTGACGGTGCGGTTCGATCCCCGCGCCGACGGGGCGGAGGAGGGCGCCCGGCTCGCGCGCTGGGCGGAGCGGCACGGCCTGAAGCTCACCCGCATCGTCCTGGACCGAGGTGCCGTGCCGGACCAGCCCATGCTGACCGAGCAGGGCCGCGGCTCGCTCTCCCGGCAGCGGGCCGCCGCGGAGCTCCGGGCGGACGCACTGCGAGCGTCGGGCTTCCCCGTCATACGCGTGAAGATCGAGGCCGCCCCGTGGAACGAGGACATACCCAGGACGTCCGACGAGGCCGCCGCGCTGTCCCCCGACTGCCACTTCGAGCACCACGTCAAGCTGCTGCTCCTTGGCGAACAGGACCTCGCCGCCGCGCGGGCCGCTGCCGAGGGGCACAGCGCGCACCTGTCGCGCAACGCCCGCCGCACCGACGGGCGGGGGCGCCACGAGCGGTTCGTCACCCAGCGCTGCCGTGCGATCGGCCGGTCCGGGGCGCGGGCCCGGCTCGACGCGCTGCTGCGCGCGCTGGACGATGCCGGGCTCGAAGTGCTGGAGACCGAGGAGGAGTTCGTGGTGCACGACGACCATCCGGCGGTGGACGCGGGCTGGATCGACGAGCGGGCAGGGGCGGCGCTGTGAGCACGGACGACCGCCCCGTTCCCGGGGAGCCCGCGTTCGGCGACCCGGCGCTCGCTCCGCGCTGGCGGGCCGCCCGGCGCGCTGTCCAGGACCATCTGCTGTCCGTGATCGCCGGGTCGCCGTGGGGCGACCAACTGGTCCTGCGCGGCAGCCTCCCGCTCCGGGCGTGGGTGGGCGCGGCGGCACGGGAGCCGGGAGATCTGGACTGGATCGTGTACGGCCCGTCGACGAACGAATTCGTCGACCGCAACGACCCCTACCCGTACGTCGACGGGATCGAGACGGTCCAGCACTGGCCGGAGGCCGCGCACGGCGCCGCCGCTCCCGAGCTGTGGACGGACGAGGAGAGCCACGAGACCGCCGGTGCCCGGCCCGTGCTCGCGCCCGAGGGGCTGCGCTGGGTCGAGATCGAGGACCCCGACGACATCGATCCGCCCTCCGACCCCACCGAGGAGGTCGTTGCCGCCCTGATGGCCGGGCCGCGTCCGCCCGAGGGGATACGCATCGATCCGGGCCGTGTGACATCGGACGGCGTGTGGATGTACCGGGAGTACGAGACGCCCGGCGTGCGGGTCGTCGTGCCCTGGCAGGCCGACGGGCTGCCGCCGGGTGAACTGCGGATGGACTTCGCCCAGGACGAGCGGCTGCCCCGGGCGCCGGTATGGACGGCCTGCCCCCGCGGCGACGGCGGACCGCCGACGCCGGTCCGCACCGCGGATCCGGGGCTCTCGCTCGCCTGGAAGCTGCTGTGGCTCGCCGAGGACCAGGAGGCGGAGGGCCGGTCGGGGGCCAAGGACCTGTACGACGCGGTGCTGCTCGCGGAGTACGACCGGACACGGCTCCCGCCCCGTCTGCTGCACACCGTGCTCGGCCCGCACGCGGAGGGCTTCACGCCCCGGACCGTGCTGGAATGGCTGGTGGACTGGTCCGCGTTCCACGCCGCGCACCCGTGGGTGGACGGCGGTCCGGACCGGTTGCGCGAAAGGCTGGCTTCCGCACTGGCACGGCTGCTGGAGCGGAGCACACCGTAGCCGTGGCAGCCATGGCGAACGACCGGACCGGCCGCCGGGACACACGTCGGCCGATCCGGCGGCAGGACGCCCAGGCGCCCTACGGCTGAACGCTCATCTCGCCGCTCCCGGTGCCGAGGGTGGAGCAGTGCGCGGTGGGCCAAGAGGCAGAACATCACACTGTGTCTGTGCTGTGGTGGTGCTTCTCCGCCGCGCGACCGGTCCGGCCCCGGCGTACGCTCGGAAGACCGATGGCATGTGAGCGGCCAGAATCGGATGGCACCTGAACAGACCCGGCGGGTTTCGGGCCCGGCGGGTGCTACGAGGGAGGCGACGTGACCGGTCGACACAGCGGCACCCGCCGGGCCGCCTGGGCGGCGGTCGTCGTGCTGGGACTCACCGGCGGCAGCGTCCTGGGCGGCGGCTCGGCCGGGGCGGACGACGGCAACGGCATCGAGAAGCTCTCGGCACAGCAGATCGCGGACCGTTCACGTGACGCCCTCCTGAGCGCCCGTTCCCTGCATCTCAGTGTGCACGGCGACCTCGGCGACGACCGGCCGTCGATGACTCTGGAACTCACCCTGGACCGGGACGGGAACTGCAACGGATCGGTGGATCTCGGCCACAGCCAGGGCTCGGTCCGGATCGTGAAGCGTGGCAACGAGGTCTGGGTCAAGCCGGACGCGAACTTCTGGAAGAACCAGGTTCCGGGCGGTGGTTCGGCCTTCGCCGCGATCCTCGGCGGGCGTTACATGAAGGGTTCGGCCTCCGACCCGCGGCTGCTCGGCGTGACGAAGGGCTGCGATCTGGACACCTTCCAGAAGCTCGTCAGCGACAACGCGAACAACGACCTGGGGACGCTGAACAAGGGCAGGAAGACCACCCTCGACGGGGCTCCGGTGGTGCCGCTGACCAGGATGCGCGACGGTCAGACGCTGATGATGTACGTCGCGGCCACGGGCAAGCCGTACCCCCTGCGGATCACGGCTCAGGGCGGCGGGGCGGACGCGGTCGTGGGCTTCTCGGCCTTCGACAAGCCGGTGCCCACGACCACGCCGCCGCCGGACCAGACGTACGACATCAGTGCTCTGCTGGGCCGTACGTCCGCGCCGGTGTGACGACGGACCGGCCGCTGAGCACCACGTACAGCAGCAGCGACGAGGCCAGCCCGACCGCCCAGCCGTAGTCCGCGAGCGGTTCGAGGAACGGGATCAGACCGTCGGCCGGGAACGGGCCCTCGCCGGGGGCGGAGTGGGAGCCCCCGATCGCGAGGACCCCGCCGACGGCGAACGCGACGACGGCCCGCCCGTTCCAGCCGTTCGTGTACCAGTAGCGGCCGCCGGGGCGGTAGAGGTCGGCCAGGTCGAGCACGGTGCGGCGGACGATCCAGTAGTCGGCGATCAGGATGCCCGCGACCGTGCCGAGCAGTCCGCCGACCAGCCCGAGCCAGGTGAAGATGTACAGCTCGGGGGTCTCGGTGAGCTTCCACGGCATGATCAGGACACCGACGACGCCCGTGATCAGGGCGCCCGTACGGAAGCTGATGAACCGGGGCGCGAGGTTCGCCAGGTCGTACGCGGGTGACACCACGTTCGCCGCAATGTTCACGGAGATGGTCGCGACCAGCACCGTCACCAGGGCGAAGAGCAGCCCGAAGACACTGTCGGTCCTCGCCACGAGCTGGACCGGGTCCCAGATCGCCTCCCCGTACACGGCCTGCGAGCCGGAGGTGACCAGGACCGAGAGCAGGGCGAAGAGCGTCATCGTGGTGGGCAGGCCGAGCGCCTGGCCCCGGATCTGAGCACGTTGGCCGGCCCCGAAGCGGGTGAAGTCGGGGATGTTCAGCGAGAGCGTGGCCCAGAACGCGATCATGCCCATCAGCGAGGGGAAGAAGACCGGCCAGAACTCCTTGCCCCAGCCGAGCTTCGAGGGCTGATCGAGCAGCGGACCGAAGCCGCCCGCCTTGACGGCGATCCAGACCAGCAGCACGAGGGCACCGACGATGACGAATGGCGCCGCCCAGTTCTCGAACCGTCGCAGCGCGTCCATCCCCCGGTGGATGATGGCGAGTTCGAGCGCCCAGAAGAGGATGAAGCAGAGCCAGAGCGTCCACGGCTGCCCCCCGATCTCGGACGCCTTCGCCCAGCCGCCGAAGATCTTCCCCAGCAGGGTGAAGATCCCGACGCCGCCGATCCAGGTCTGGATGCCGAACCAGGCGCAGGCCACCGCGGCCCGGATCAGCGCGGGCAGATTGGCGCCGCGCAGCCCGAAGGAGGCGCGGGCCAGCACCGGGAAGGGAATGCCGTACTTGGGTCCGGCGTGCCCGGTGAGCAGCATGGGCCCGAGCACGATCAGATTGGCCAGCGCGATCGTGAACACGGCCTGCTTCCAGTCCATGCCGAGGGCCACCAGGCCGGAGGCGAGCAGCCAGGACGGAATGTTGTGGGCCATGCCCACCCAGAGCGCGGCGAAGTTGTACGTCGTCCAACGGCGCCGTTCCAATGGGACGGGCAACAGGTCCTCGTTGACGAACCGGTTGTCGGTGGGAACGGCGCCGGGGGCGAGTTCGATACGCTCCGAGGGGTCGGGTATCGGGTCCTGCGGTGGGATCGGTGGGACGGTCGAGGTCATTGCGGCTGGACCCTTCGCTCGGGAACGGTGCCGTGCGGGGCGGGTGCGGCGGTGCGGGGACGGGAGTGCGGACAACCCTGCGGGGAGGGACAGGGTCAGTCGGACAGGGCGGGGATGATCTGCGCTCCGTAGGCGTCGATCGTCGCCTCCCGCGCGTCGTGCATGTCGTACACGGCGAACTGGTCGACGCCCAGGTCGCGCAGGGCCCGCAGCTTCTCGATGTGAGCCTCGGCGGGGCCCAGCAGACAGAACCGGTCGACGATCTCGTCCGGCACGAAGTTCGTGTCGGGGTTCCCGGCCCGGCCGTGGTGGCTGTAGTCGTAGCCCTGCCGGTCCTTGATGTAGGAGGTCAGGGCCTCGGGGACGAGCCCGGAGTGCGCGCCGTACCGGGAGACGAGGTCCGCGACGTGGTTGCCGACCATGCCGCCGAACCACCGGCACTGCTCGCGGGCGTGGTCGAGGTCGTCGCCCACGTAGGCGGGGGCGGCGACGCAGATCGTCACGGAGTCCGGGTCGCGGCCCGCCTCCGTCGCCGCGTCCCGTACCGCCTTGATCATCCACTCGGTGAGGAACGGGTCGGCGAGCTGGAGGATGAAGCCGTCGGCCTTCTGTCCGGCGAGGGCGAGCGCCTTCGGGCCGTACGCGCCCATCCAGACGGGCAGTCTGCCGTTCTTCACCCAGGGGATCTGGACCGGCTGTCCGTCGACGGTCGCCTCGCGTCCCTCGGCGAGGTCACGGATGACGTCGATGGCCTCGCCGAGCCGGGCCAGGGTGTTGGGTTTGCGTCCGGCGACGCGCATCGCCGAGTCGCCCCGTCCGATGCCGCAGACGGTGCGGTTGCCGTACATGTCGTTGAGAGTGGCGAAGGTGGAGGCGGTCACTTCCCAGGTGCGAGTGCCCGGGTTGGTGACCATGGGGCCGACGACGAGGTGTTCGGTGTGTTCCAGGATCTGGCTGTAGATGACGAACGGTTCCTGCCAGAGCACTGTCGAGTCGAAGGTCCAGCCGTAGCGGAAGCCGTTGCGTTCGGCGCGGCGCATCAGGCCGACAACGGCCGAAGCGGGCGGGTCGGTCTGGAGGACGAGTCCGAAGTCCATGACGGGTGCTCCTAGTCCAGGTACTGACAGGTGGCTCGCGGGGTGTAGCTGCCGTGTCCGGCCCGGCCGGTGAACTTCCTCGCGTCGATGACGACTTCACCGCGCGAGAGGACCGTTTCGACCTGGCCGGTGATCCGCTTTCCCTCGTACGCCGAGTAGTCGACGTTCATGTGATGGGTCTCGGCGGAGATGGTCTGTTCGGCCGCCGGGTCGTAGATGACGATGTCGGCGTCGGCGCCCGGGGCGATGGTGCCCTTCTTCGGATAGAGGCCGAACATCCGGGCCGGGGAGGCGCAGGCGATCTCGATCCAGCGACGGCGCGAGATGTGACCGTCCACGACCGCCTGGTGGAGGAGGTCCATCCGGTTCTCCACGCCGGGCATTCCGTTGGGAATCCTGGAGAAGTCGCCCCGGCCCATCTCCTTCTGGCCGGAGAAGCAGAACGGGCAGTGGTCGGTGGAGACGACCTGGAGTTCGTTGTTCCTGAGCCCCCGCCAGAGCGCTTCCTGATGCTCCCTGGGCCGCAGCGGGGTGGAGCAGACGTACTTGGCGCCCTCGAAGTCCGGCTCGGCAAGGTTGTCGGTGGAGAGGAAGAGGTACTGCGGGCAGGTCTCGCCGAAGACGGGAAGTCCCTTGTGGCGGGCGGCGGCGACCTCGGCGACGGCCTCGTCAGCGGAGACGTGCACGACGTAAAGCGGAGATCCGGCTACGCGGGCCAGCTGGATGGCACGGTGGGTGGCCTCGGCCTCCAGCGCCACCTTGCGCACGTCGCCGTGGTATCGGGGATCGGTGCGGCCCTCGGCGAGGGCCTGTTCGACGAGTACGTCGATGGCGATGCCGTTCTCCGCGTGCATCATGATCAGGCCGCCGTTGTGGGAGGCCCGTTGCATGGCGCGCAGGATCTGACCGTCGTCGCTGTAGAAGACACCGGGATAGGCCATGAACAATTTGAAGGAGGTCACGCCCTCCGACACCAGCAGGTCCATCTCCTTGAGCGTGGACTCGTTCACATCGGAGAGGATCATGTGGAAGGCGTAGTCGATGGCGCATTTGCCGTCGGCTTTCGCGTACCAGGCGTCGAGGCCCTCGCGGACCGCGCGGCCGACGGACTGGATGGCGAAGTCGACGATCGTGGTGGTGCCGCCCCAGGCGGCCGCCCGGGTGCCGGTCTCGAAGGTGTCGGCGGCGTAGGTGCCACCGAACGGCATCTCCATGTGGGTATGCGCGTCGACACCACCCGGGATGACGTATTTGCCGGTGGCGTCGATCCTCCGGTCGGCGCTCCAGCTCTCGGCCGCGTCGGTGCCGTGCGCCGCGAGAGCCACGATGCGGCCGCCCTCGATGAGTACGTCGGCATGGATTTCGTCGGACGCGGTGATGACGAGACCACCGTGGATGACGGTGCGGCTCATGTACCCCTCCTCACTGTGGCGGAATGGGTCTACGCACGTAGATGAGGTGCGTGATGAAGAACGTAGAAGTGGGTTACCCACTGTGGCAATACCGCTGCCGCTGACCGCTGAAGACGTTTCTGTTTCGTCCGCCCGGCACCCCACCGGCGTACAGCCACAACGACCGCCATACGGCAACGACGCCCACGCCCAGGGGGCCGGCCGGCCGGGCCCCGTACCCGCCGGCCGGGGCCCGGCCACCGCTCGGCCCGAGGGCCCCGGCCGACCAGTCTCAGCCGGCCGACCGGAGAGCCTCGGCCAGGATCTTCGCACCCTCCTCCGCCTCCGGGATGGTCAGCGAGAGCGGTGGTGCGATCCGCAGCACGCTGGTGTTGTGGCCGCCGCCCTTGCCGATGAGCAGACCGCCCTCGCGGGCCGCTTCGAGCACGGCCGCGGCCGCCTCCGGGTTCGCCTCGTCGGTGCCGGGCTTCACCAGCTCGATGCCGATCATCAGGCCGCGGCCGCGCACTTCGCGTACGCATTCGGAACCCGCGCCGATCGCCCGCAGCCGCTCGGTCAGCAGACCGCCGACGCGCCGGGCGTTGCCCTGCAGATCGTGTTCGAGGAGGTAGGAGAGGTTGGCGAGACCGGCCGCCATGGTGACCGGGGAACCGCCGAAAGTCGAAATGGAGTTGGCGTCCAGGCAGTTCATGACCTCGGCGCGGGCCACGACACCGCCGATCGACATGCCGTTGCCGATGCCCTTGGCGAAGGTGAGAATGTCCGGCGGCCCGTTCTGCCCGTGCGCCTGCCAGCCCCAGAAGTGTTCACCGGTGCGGCCCCAGCCGGTCTGCACCTCGTCGGAGATCCACAGGACGCCGTGCCGGTCCAGGACCCGGCGGAACGCCGCGTAGAGGCCGTCGGGCGGCGAGGTGAACCCTCCGACGCCCTGGATGGGCTCGGCGATCAGGGCGGCCGGTGTCCGGGTGTGCCCGAGCAGGTCCTCCAGGTCGGCGACACACGCCTCGATGAACTCCGCGTCGCCGAGGTGCGCGTAGGGCCCCCGGGTGCGGACCCCGCCGTGCACGTACAGCGTCTGCAACGGCGACAGATTGGTCGGCGACCAGGCGTTGTTGCCGGTGATGGAGACCGCGGAGAACGATCTGCCGTGGTAGCTGTTGCGCATCGCGAGGATCTGGTTCGACTTGCGGTACGCGGTGGCGAGCAGCAGCGCCGTGTCGTTGGCCTCGGTGCCGGAGGTGGTGAAGAAGACCCGGGCGTCCGGGATGCCGGAGAGCGTGGCGACGCGTTCGGCCAGCTCGACCATCGGCCGGTTGAGATAGAGCGTGGAGCTGTGGATGATCCTGCCGGCCTGCTCGCTGACCGCCTTGGTCACCTCGGGCAGGGCGTGGGCGGTCATGGTGGTGAGGATGCCGCCGAAGAAGTCGAGGTAGCGTCTGCCGTCTGCGTCCCAGACGTGCCGGCCCTCGCCGTGGGTGAGTTCCAGCGGGCGCTCGTAGTAGAGCGCCAGCCAGTCGGGGCTGACAGCGAGGTGGCGATGGTGCAGGCTGCTCACGACTCCACCAGTCCCTCGTACGCGTCGGGACGGCGGTCCCGGTAGAACGCCCACTGCTGCCTGACCTCGTCGATGAGCCCGAAGTCGAGGTCGCGGACGAGGAGTTCCTCCTCCTTGTCACTGGCGACCTCACCGACGAACTGACCGCGCGGGTCGACGAAGTAACTGGTCCCGTAGAAGTCGTTGTCGCCGTACTCCTCCTGGCCGACGCGGTTGATCGCGGCGATGAAGTACTCGTTGGCGACGGCCGACGCGGGCTGCTCCAGCTGCCAGAGGTAGCCGGAGAGGCCGCGCGAGGTGGCGGACGGGTTGTAGACCAACTGAGCTCCGTTTAGGCCGAGTTGACGCCACCCCTCGGGGAAGTGCCGGTCGTAGCAGATATAGACGCCGACCTTGCCGACGGCGGTGTCGAAGACCGGCCAGCCGACGTTTCCGGGCTTGAAGTAGTACTTCTCCCAGAACCCCTTGACCTGCGGGATGTGGTGCTTGCGGTACTTGCCGAGATAGGAGCCGTCGGCGTCGATCACGGCGGCGGTGTTGTAGTAGAAGCCGGACTGCTCGACCTCGAAGACCGGCACGACGATCACCATGCCGGTCTCGCGGGCGAGTTCCTGCATCCGGCGGACGGTCGGCCCGTCCGGGACGGCCTCGGCCCAGCGGTAGTGCTCGGGTTCCTGCACCTGGCAGAAGTAGGGGGCGTTGAACACCTCCTGGAAGCCGATGATCTTCGCGCCCTGACGGGCGGCCTCGCGCGCATGCTCCTCATGCTTGGCGATCATGGATTCGGTGTCGCCGGTCCAGGTCGCCTGGACAAGTGCGGCGCGAACGACTGGGGACATGAGCTGCTCCTTCGACGCGGCGTCAGAGAGCCTCAACGCGTTTCTACGCCCGTAGACACGTGCGTAAGAGGAGAACGTAAGCCCCGTCACACAGCGGGGCAAGACCATCGCCGTGAACCGGCGCAGTCGATCATGTTTCACACCCGTGCGGTCCACACGTCGGCCGGGCGGTGGCCGGGTGGGGGTGGATGGTCCGGGATTCCCCGAACGTCGCTCTCTGCCCAGGGGATCCACCGGCGATGCCGCCAGGACTTCCCCTCCTCGCCTCGATCGCCGTCCGCCCCAAGCGCTCGTTGACGCCCCTGCCCGGCACCGGGCTCCCGGGCCGTCGCTCCCCCCGCCGGTTTGTATTCTCGGCAGGCGCCCCCTTCCGAGCGGCACCTGCGAGAGGAAACACCATGACCAGCGAGCTGAGCCCCGACGCCCTGTCCGGGCTCCTCGACCGGGCCCGCCAGGACTACCAGGACCTCGCGGGACTGGGCCTCTCGCTCGACCTCACCCGGGGCAAGCCCGCCCCCGAGCAGCTCGATCTCTCCGAGGACCTGTTGAGCCTGCCCGGCGGGCGGCACACCTCCGCCGACGGCACCGACGTACGCAACTACGGCGGACTGCAGGGGCTGCCCGAGCTCCGGGAGATATTCGCCGGGGTGCTCCAGGTGCCGGCCGGCCAGTTGATCGCGGCCGGGAACTCCAGTCTTGAGCTGATGCACGACTGCCTGGTGCACGCCCTGCTGAGCGTGGCGCCGGGCGCCGAGTCGCGCTGGGTGGACCAGGAGCGGATCGCGTTCCTGTGCCCGGTACCCGGCTACGACCGGCACTTCGCACTCTGCGAGCGCTTCGGGATCGACATGATCCCGGTGCCGATGACCGCCGACGGCCCGGACATGGAGGTCGTGGAGCGGCTCGTCGCCGAGGACCCGACGATCAAGGGCATCTGGTGCGTGCCGAAGTACAGCAACCCGGACGGCGCCTGCTACAGCGACGCGACCGTGGCCCGGCTCGCCTCGATGAGCACCGCAGCTCCCGACTTCCGGATCTTCTGGGACAACGCCTACGCCGCCCACCACCTCACCGACGAGCCCGTCGAGATCGCCGATCTGCTCGCCGCCTGCGCCGGGGCCGGCAACCCGGACCGGGCGTTCGTGTTCGGCTCCACCTCGAAGATCACCGCGGCGGGCGCGGGCGTCGCGTTCTTCGGCTCGTCGCCCGCGAACCTGCAGTGGCTGCTCGGCAACAACGCCAGGCGTTCGATCGGCCCCGACAAGGTCAACCAGTTGCGGCACGTCCTGTTCCTGCGCGACGCCGACGGGGTGCGGGGTCACATGGAGCGCCAGCGCGCCCTGCTGCAGCCCAAGTTCGATGCGGTGGCCCGGATCCTGGACGCCGAGCTCGGCGGCACCGGGCTCGCGGCCTGGACCTCGCCCAAGGGCGGGTACTTCGTCACCCTGGAGGTGCCGGACGGCTGCGCCAAGGAGGTCGTACGCCGCGCCACCGAGGCGGGCATCGTGCTGACCCCGGCCGGTGCCACGCACCCGTACGGCGACGACCCGCGCGACGCGGTCATCCGGATCGCGCCGAGCTACCCGGGGCTCGCGGAGCTGGAGCAGGCGATCGCCGGTCTCACCGTCTGCGTCAGGCTCGTGGGGTACGAGCAGCGGGCACGCTGAGCATCCCGTCAACTCCTGCCACCTTTCTCCCCGTCCGGGTGATCTGCGGCAATTCGGGAGGATCCCGGATCGGTCTGGGCAGGCTCCAGGCGACCGAATCCGGAAGGGGATGTGGTGGGACAGTCACGCGAGTACGGGCGCGCCATCAGCGAGGGGCCGACACCGGCCGATGCTGCGGGCGCGCCCGCCTTGCCTTATCCGAGCGGCTGGGCCGCGCTGGCGTTCTCCGAGGAGCTGCGGCCGGGCACCGTGCTCACCCGCCCGCTGGCGGGTCAGGACGTGGTGCTGTACCGGCTCGGCACGGGGGCGGTCCGCGCCATCCGTCCGTACTGCCCGCATCTGGGTGCCCATCTCGGTCTGGCGAAGGTCGACGGGGACGATCTCGTGTGCCCCTTCCACTTCTTCGCGTTCGGCCCGGACGGCACATGTGTGCGTACGGGTTATGACACGCCGCCACCGCGGTCGCCGTTGTCGCAGCTGCCGGTGCACGAGGTCAACGGCGCCGTGTTCGTCTGGCGGCACCACGACGGCCGGGCCCCGGACTGGTTCATCCCCGACTGGCACGAGATCGGTCACCGGCCCGCGCGGAGCGCGGCCTGGGAGCTGGCCGGCAACGTCCAGGAAGTCATCGAGAACTCGGTTGACCTCGGGCATTTCGCCACCCTGCACGGCTGGGACAGAGCCGAGATCGGCGGTCCCGTGGTCTACGACGACGCCGCGTTCCACGTGTCCATGCGGGCCCACGAGTCGGCGCCGCTGCTGGGCAGTTTCGTCGTCGATGTGGACGTGGACGGCTACGGACTCGGCTGTCTGCACGCCGATGTGCACACGCCCCGGCTGGGGCTGCGGATGTGCACGATGGTGATGCCGACGGCGATCGCGCCCAACCGGATGCAGTTCCGCCAGCTCAACCGCATCTCCTTCGCCGAGCCGGCCCGGCTGCCGGCCCCGCTCGCCAGCATGGTGAGCCGCACCGCGGCCAGGCTGCTGGACCGCGCCGTCTTCAAGTCCAGTTGCGAGTTCACGGCCGCGGACTTCCCGATCTGGAACCACAAGCAGTACCAGCAGCCGCCCAGGCTCGCTCCCGGCGACGGCCCGATCGGCCCGTTCCGGCGCTGGGCCCGGCGGTTCTACCCGCCGCAGCCGGGGAAGGACCGCGTGGCGCGCCTCGATCACATCGTGCAGGCCGACGGGGCCGAGGTGTCCTGAGAGAGACCGGCACCCAGGCCGGGGGCCGGGGCTCCGGGAGGGGATTCCGGGCCGGATCGACGTGCACGCCGCTCCGGCCCGGACCTGTGCCCAGCAGGCAGTGTGTCTGCGTCATACTGGGGCGCCGAAGCACAGGGGGAGGCATACGGAGCATGGGGTACGGGGCGGACGGCGCGGGCCTGCCGGAGCGTATCGGCGGATACGCCGTGGAGCGCGAGCTGGGGGCCGGCGGGATGGGCACCGTGTACTTGGCGCGTTCGCGCGGCGGGCGTGCGGTGGCCGTGAAGGTGGCTCGGCCCGAGCTCGCGGCCGACCCGCACTTCCGGGAACGGTTCCGCGCGGAGGTCGCGGCCGCACGGAGCGTGGGCGGCTTCCACACGGCTCCGGTGGTGGACGCGGACCCGGCCGCCGAGGCGCCCTGGCTGGCCACGGCGTACGTTCCCGGGCCCACACTCGCCGCGTTGCTGACGGCCGAGGGGCCGATGGACGAGGTGCGGCTGCGGAAGCTGGGCGCGGCGCTGGCCGAGGCACTGGCGGCGATCCACGGCTGCGGCCTGGTGCACCGAGACCTGAAGCCCGGGAACATCATCATGGCCCCGGACGGGCCCCGGGTGCTGGACTTCGGGATCGCTCGGGCGCTGGAGTCGACCCGCCTGACGACCACCGGTACGGCCTTCGGAACGCCGGGATTCCTGGCGCCCGAGCAGGCGCAGGGGCTGGAAGTCAGCGGCGCCGCCGATGTGTTCGCCCTGGGCGCGGTGCTCGTCGCGGCGGCGGGCGGCAGCGCGTTCGGCGCGGGCACACCGATGGGCCTGATGTACCGGTCGGTGCACGAGCCGCCGGACCTGACCGCGGTACCGGAGGGCCTGCGGCCGGTGCTGGCGTCGTGCCTGACCAAGGAACCGCACCAACGGCCCACGCCGGAGGGCCTGTTGGACCTCTTCGTGCCGGACGCAACGACGTACTCCCCCACGGTGGCACTGCCCCGGCCACCCGCCTGCCCGCCGTCCGACGCCCTGCCGCTGCACCAGGCCCCGACCCGGGCGGCCCCCGTGGACGAGGTGCCCGACGACACCGACCTCTCCTTCACGGCGGTGGCCACGGAGAGCTCCCTCCTGATCGACGCATCGGGCGTCGCGTTCAGCTCCAGGACCGGGGACGCGCAGTTCCCCTGGGCCGAGATCGCTGCCGTCGAGTACGCGGCCGAGGGCCCCAAGCGCCTCGGAGTCCATGTCCGTCTCCACGACGGCACCACTCACCGGTGCCTGCTCATCGCTCGTAGGCGAGCCCGCTTCCAGGAGTGGCTGGAGGATCTGCCGCTGATCCTGGAGTGCTTCACATAGGCGCCGGACGGCGTCCAGGGCCTGCTGCGGGGTGCTGGTGCTGCTCGGCCGCAATTCGGTGGCGGACCGGGCGGTGCTTCAGGCAGGCTCTGGTGCATGGTCTCGGTATTGCAGAATGTGGCAATCGACTGCGCGGATGCCTATGAGCTGGCCCGGTTCTGGAGTGAGGTGCTCGGTTGTCCGCTGCACCGGGACGACAAGCCAGGTGATCCGGAGACCGAGGTGATGGTGCCGGAGGGCCCGCTGCTGCACTTCAACCAGGTACCGGAACCAAAGACGATCAAGAACAGGTTTCACCTGTGCCTGCGTCCGAAGACCACGCGCGAGGAGGAGGTCGGGCGGCTGCTGAGCCTCGGGGCCACCCTCGTCGACGACCGCCGGGAGCCCGGTGGTGCCGGCTGGGCCGTTCTCGCGGACCCGGAGGGCAATGAGTTCTGTGTTCTGCGCAGTGAGTCCGACCGCGCGGCGATGTCTTCCTGAGGCTCGCGCGCGGCGGCCGGACACGGTGGCGGTCACCGACGACGGCCCGCGCATCCTGACCGCGCTGTGACGCCCGGGACAGCCCTTAGTTGTTCTGGATGAACTGCTTGGCGAGGGTGTCACCCGCGGTGACGGCGGCGCTGTGGCTCTCGATCGGCGACACCTTGGAGTTCTTGAACAGGATGTAGGTGACGCCGGACTCCGCGCCGCCGGTCTCCGGGTCCGGGTCGATGCCGAGGGCCTTGGCGGTGGCGTACGAGGCCTCACCGATGATCTTGTTGGGTCCGGTGTCGCCGACGACCGCGTACTCGACCTTGTTGTCGTAGATGACGGCGACCACGCCACCGCCCCTGATCCCGGCATCGTCGTAGTTCCAGATGCTGCTGACGCTGGGCACGACGACGTACGGAAGCTTCTCGGCGTTCAGCGGCTTTCCGGCGGAGGTCGTGAACGCCGTCCCGTTCTGGAACCACGGGTCGGTGTCCTCGTTGCAGGCGGCGGTGATCTCGCCGTCGCAGTCGATGTCCATTTCGGCCTTCCAGAACACGGCGCCGTTCTTGCCGCAGACCGGAATGGTCGCCGAAGTCTCCTCGTCCGTCCGGTACTTGCCGTTGGAGATCTGCGAACACAAGGTCACCTTGGCCAGCAGATCGACCGCGCTGACGGATCCTTCCTTGACCTCCGCCCCGGTCCGGGCCGGACCGGCGTGGGCGGCCGGGGCCAGGGGGACGGCCGCGAGGAGGACGGCGCCGGAGGCGGCAGTGAGGGCGAGCGTTCGGGTACGCACAGTGGGGGTGCCCTTCCATCAGGAAACTTTCCTTACCGACGCGCACTACATGGCCCGGTGCGGACGCCGCCGTCAAGACCGCGGGGCTGGCCCCCGTGGACGCTCACAGGAACCAGCCCCGCAACAAAAGCTATTGATGATCCATCACTGGCGGCCGCCCGCCCGTCACGAGTGCCCGCTCGGGTTCACGACCACGGCCGAGCCCCCGCCCCGGCGCACCTTCTCCGCGGCCGCCAGCCACCGCCCGTCCGGCAGTCGCTGCACACCCGTCGCCGCCCCGATCTCCGGGTTGAGCTTGAAGACATGGCCCAGGGACTCCAGTTGCGCCCGGAGTGGACTGTTCCACAGCCCCGGTTCGAGCTCCGTCGTCGTCGAGTTGCGCTGGCTGGCGCGCGGCGCGGCGATGGCGTCGACCAGCGGGAGCCCCCGGTCGACCGTGCCGATGAGCGACTGGAGCACGGTCGTGATGATCGTGGCTCCTCCGGGCGACCCCAGCGCCAGCACCGGCTCACCGTGCTTCAGCACGATCGTCGGCGAAATGGACGAGCGCGGGCGCTTGCCCGGACCGGGCAGGTTCGGGTCGTGGACGGCGGGGTTGGCGGGCGCGAACGAGAAGTCCGTCAGCTCGTTGTTGAGCAGGAAGCCACGCCCCGGCACGGTGATGCCGCTGCCGCCGGTCTGCTCGATCGTCAGGGTGTACGCGACGACGTTGCCCCACTTGTCGGCCGCGGTCAGATGAGTGGTGTTCTCCCCCTCGTACGTCGTCGGGGCGGCCGTTCCACCGGCCTCGCAGTCGGCCGGATGCCTCGGGTCGCCGGGCGCGAGCGGGCTGGCCAGCACCGCGTCGTCCTTGATCAGGCACTCCCGCGCATCGGCGAACCGCTGACCGAGCAGCTCCCGTGTCGGCACGTCCTCGAACGCCGGGTCGCCCACCCAGCGCCCGCGGTCCGCGAACGCGATCCGGCTCGCCTCGATGTAGCGGTGCAGATACCGCGCCTCGCTCGCCTTCGAAAGGTCCGTGGACTCAAGGACGTTGAGCGCCTCTCCGACGCTCGTGCCGCCGGACGAGGAGGGCGCCATGCCGTACACGTCGAGGCCGCGGTAGCCGGTCTTCGTCGGAGCCTGCCGCAGCGCCCGGTAGGACCTCAGGTCCTTCGCTGTGAGGTCGCCGGGCCGCACCACCCGGGTGGCTTCCGGATCGACGGGTGGATTGCGGACGGTCCGTACGACGTCGTCGGCCAGCTTACCCCGGTACAGCTCGTCGACACCCTTGCGGCCCACCTCTTCGTAGGTGCGCGCCAGGTCGGGGTTCTTGAACACGGAGCCGACCACGGGCAGTTGGCCGCCGGGCAGGAAGAGCTTCCTGGTCGCCGGGAAGTCGGCGAACCTGGCCCGGTTGCCCTCGGTCTGCGAGCGGAACGTACTGTCGACGACGAAGCCGTCCCGGGCCAGCCGCTCGGCCGGCTTCAGCACCTGCCGCAGCGATTTGCTTCCCCAGGCGTCGAGCGCGGTGTCCCAGGTGGCCGGGGTGCCCGGCGTACCCACGGCCAGGCCGCTGGTCACCGCCTCGTCGAAGGCGAGCGGTTTGCCCTTCTCCAGGAACAGCGAGGAGTCCGCGCTGCGGGGCGCGGTCTCCCGGCCGTCGATCGTCTCCACGGTGTGTCTCTTGGCGTTGTAGTAGACGAAGTAGCCGCCTCCGCCGAGGCCCGCAGAGTAGGGCTCGGTCACACCGAGCGCCGCCGCGGTCGCCACGGCCGCGTCCACCGCGTTGCCGCCCTTGCGGAGCACCTCGACACCGGCGGCCGAGGCGTCCGCGTCGACACTGGCCACCGCCCCGCCGTAGCCCACCGCGACAGGTGACTTGGGCGGTGCCGCCGACGGTGGCGCGGACGAGGACGGGGCAGCCGCGCCGACCGTGACGACAGCGGCGAGAACAGCCGACAACGACACATTCCGTGCAACGGAACGTCGCATGCGCACCTCCAGTGCAGGATCGTCCGCGCAGGGTAACGCCGTGCCGCCCACCCCGTCAGGACTGCTGTGGAACCGAGTTCGGGCTGCCAGGCAATACCGGGTGCCGGCTGGTCGTCAACCGCGATGGGGTGCTTGCGGCCCGCAATCTTCCTGCCCGCGTCGGTGCCCCGGCCGGCTCCCGGTCGTTCTGGCGCTTCTGGTTCGCCTCCACCGTGAGTCGCGCCGGATCCGACATGACATCGGTGGCATTGCCTTTCGTGGCACTGACCACCTTGCACGCGACGACCTGAGTGGGGCGCGGCGTCCCGGTGGCGCGGGTCGCACGCTCGGATCACACCGAGCAGCGGGCCGGTCCGATGACACCGTCGGTGCCGACCACTTTCACCGCCTCGCCCCGGTCCGCGGTGCGGGCCTGTGCCGCGGTGCAGATCAGCTGCTGACGGGCGACCTCGGAGAGTGTGGTGACGGGCGTGTTCAACCGGACCAGGACCCCGTCCGGGCCCAGCTCGATGTTCAGATCGACGCGGGTGTAGGGGAGTTCGGTGCGCAGGCCGGCCGCGACCTCATTCTTGTTCGGCCCCTCGAAGAGCTGGGAGACGGCCCGGCCGGGCCCGCGCCGCTCCACATCCGAAGTGCCCGACGAAATGCCTGCCCACGACGTCTCGACGGGCCGTATGACGGGCATCAGCCGCTTCGCGGGCGAGGAGGACACGAAGTAGAGCAGTATGCTCTGCTCGCGTCCCGGCGCCACCTCGACGATCGCCGGGTCGCCGACCTCGATGACGTCCGTGGCCCGTATCCCGCACCCGGTCGCCAGCAGGGCGAGGGGCAACAGGGCGCCGAAAGCGCGTACGCCTCTCACAGCCCCTCCAGCGGCAGTTCCACGGTGAAGACCGCGCCGCCCCCGGGCCCGCCCGCGGCGCGCACGGTGCCGCCGTGCAGCCGTACGTTCTCCTGGGTGATCGCCAGTCCGAGTCCGCTGCCGGCCGAGCGGGTACGGGCCGCGTCCGCCTTGTAGAACCGGTCGAAGATGTGGGGCAGCACGGCGGGGTCGATACCGGGGCCGCTGTCCGCGACCTCGACCACCAGCCGGCCCCCCGCGCCGCTGTGCTCGGTCCGCAGTCGTACGGTGACGGGCTCCGCACCGTGCCGCAGGGCGTTGCCGACGAGGTTGGCGACGACGACGTCGAAGCGGCGCGGATCGAGCATCGCCCTTGTTCCGTCGGGGAGTTCGGTGTCGACCCGGTCCTCCCAGTGCCTGTTCTGCAGGGTCTTGCGGATCGCTTCGGCGACATCGACCTCGTCGAGGTGGAGATCCGCGGCCTTGGCGTCGAACCGGGAGATCTCCATCAGGTCCTCGACGAGGGTGGCGAGCTTGCCCGTCTCGGTGCTGATCAGCCGGACGGCCGCCGCGGTGTCGGGGTTCAGCTGGGCCGCGTCCTCGTCGAGCACCTCGGTGACGGCGAGCATCCCGGCGAGCGGGGTGCGCAACTCGTGCGAGACGTCGGAGGCGAAGCGCCGGGCCCGCGCCTCCGCCTGCCGGAGCTCCGCCACCGACTCCTGGAGCTTCGTCGAGGAGTCGTTGAACGTCCGGGCGAGTCCGGCGAGTTCGTCGGAGCCCCGGACCTCGATCCGGGTGTCCAGCTCGCCCCGGCCGATGCCCGCGGCGGCCCGCCGCAGATCGCGTACCGGGCGCAGCACGCTGCGGGCCGCGAGCAGTGCGGGCACCAGCGCGATCAGGAGGGCGGGCACTGCGCCGTCGCGGGCCGCGGTCACCATGGCTTCGACGTTGGCCTTTTCGGTGGAGAGCCGCATCACGGCGTAGAGGACGAGCCCGGTGGGCTGGCCCCCGTCGCCGCGGTCGATGAGTGCCGGCATCCCGACGGTCAGCCAGGGATCACCGTCCTTGACGACCCGCTGGAAGGAGCCGTGCGCGCTGCCGCGGGCGGCGGCCTGCAGTTCGGGGGTGATCACGTCGGAGGTGGGCCGGTCCGAGGAGGAGACGCGGATCGTCCCGTACTCGGCGAAGACGATCCAGGGGTGCGGCTTGCCCTCCCGGGCGAGGCTGCGGCAGGCCCGACGCAGCTGTTCCTCGTCCACCGGCAGGGTCACGGCCTGGGAGCCGATCCGGTCGCGGAACTGGTCGACGGCCGTGTCCTGGGTCTGCTGGAGGATGGCGGAGCGGGCCTCGCGGTAGGTGAGCGTGGCGGTGGTGGCGGCGCTGATCGCCGCGACCAGGAGGAAAGCTCCGACCAGACGGGTGCGCAGTCCGAACCGGGCGGCGAAGAGCCTCATCCGAGCGGTCCGAAGCGGTACCCGAAGCCGCGGACGGTCTGGATGTACCGGGGGCTGCCCGCCACGTCCTCGATCTTCTGCCGCAGCCGCCTCACACAGGCGTCGACCAGGCGGGCGTCCCCGTGGTAGCTGTGCTCCCAGACGTATTCGAGGAGCTGCTGTCTGCTGAAGACCTGCTCGGGCGAGGCCGACAGGTGGAGCAGCAGTTTCAGCTCGGAGGGTGCGAGCAGGACGCGCTGCCCGGCCTTGGCGACCGAGAGTCCGGCCCGGTCGACGGCCAGTTCGCCGTGGATCTCGGTGCCGCCGCGCCCGGCCGGTTCGGCGAGCCTGCGCAGTACGGCACGGATCCTGGCCTCGATCACCTCGGTACGGGCCGGTTTGACGATGTAGTCGTCGGCGCCGGCCTCCAGCCCGACGACCACGTCGAAATCGTCGCCCCGGGCCGTGAGCATGATGATCGGCAGCTGGCTGGTCTCACGTATCCGATGGCAGACCTGGACGCCGTTCATGGCGGGGAGCATCAGGTCGAGGAGCACCAGATCGGGCCGGAACTCCCCCAGGGCGGCCAGCCCCGCCTCACCGCTCTCCACGGCGCGCAGTTCGTGGCCGCGCCGCCGCAGGCCCAGCTCGACCCCTTCCCGTACGGAGGGGTCGTCTTCGATCAGCAACACGCGAGGCATGGCAGCAGTATCCCAGCGATCAAGAAATGGATTCGAATGGGTGAGCGGACAGGGTTGCCCGGCGGGGTCATGCCCGCCGCAGCCGCCCCCGGCCCGCCGCGATCACGGCGCTGACCTCCCGCAGCCGCAGCGGCCGGGCCAGCAGCGCCACCGTGAGCAGAAGCACGAAGGAGCCGGCGCCCAGCGCCGCGAAGTCCCCGAGCCCCGCGCAGCTCCGGGCGGCCAGGTATCCCAGCAGCCCGGCGGGCACGGACGCCGCCACCAGCCGGAGCTGCGCCCACAGCGCGGACGAACGCACCGGTGAGGTCCCGGTGGTGTCACCCCGGCCGAGTCTGCGGTGCAGCACGTACGCGGTGGCCGCGAAGCCCGTGAACAGCGCCACGGAGTAGGCGCCGGCCATCCCCGTCACGGCCCAGCGGACCGGCAGCAGCAGATACGCGGCGGCCGAGAGCCCGGCGTTGAGCGCCGCGATCACCAGATTGAGGAAGAACGGCGTGCGGGTGTCGCTCATCGCGTAGAACGCCCGGGAGAGCACGTACTGCCCCGAGTAGGCGATGAGTCCGGGCGCGAACGCCATCGTCATGCCCGCCATCACGGCGATGTCCGCGTCGTCCGTGGCCCCGTACCCGTACACCGCTCCCATCACCCACGGCGCCAGCGCGAACAGCAGGGCCACGGCGGGCACCACGACCGCGGCCGAGGTGCGCAGGGCGTACGAGACGTCACGCTGCAGGCCCGGCAGGTCGTTGTCGGCCGCCGCCCGGCTCATCCGGGGCATCAGCGCGGTGACGAGCGAGACGGTCACGATGCCGTGCGGCACCACCCACAGCTGATAGGCGTAGCTGTACGCGGTGTAGCCGGCGCCGCCCGCCAGTTCCATCTCCTCGGCGCGCTGGCCGATGGTGGTGGAGAGCCGGGTCACCACCCAGTAGGCGATCTGGTTGGTCAGCACGAGCGTGACGAGCCAGCCGGCCGCGCGCAGCGGTCGGGTCAGACCGCTGCCCCGCCAGTCGAACCGGGGCCGCCAGCGGAACTCCGCGGCGCGCAGCGCGGGCACCAGGGCGAGCGTCTGGACGATGATCCCGGCCGTCGTGCCCCAGCCGAGCCACCGGGTCTGTGCCGGGGTGAGCGTGCCGTGGGAGCCGGTCGCGACGGCGAGGTAGATCCCGAACACGGCGATGATGACGATGTTGTTGAGGACCGGGGTCCACATCATCGCGCCGAACCGGCCCCGGGCGTTGAGTACTTGCCCGAGGAGGGTGAACAGCCCGTAGAAGAGGATCTGCGGCAGGCAGTAGCGGGCCAGGGCGACGGTCGTGTCCGCCTGTGCGCCGTGGTAGCCGGGGGCGTAGACCGCGACGATCCACGGGGCGGCGAGGACGGTGATGCCGGTGAGGGCCAGGAGGCCGACGGTGCAGAGGGTGAGCAGCCGGTCGGTGTACGCGGCTCCGCCGTCGGCGTGGTTCTTCGCCGCCCGCACCAGTTCGGGGACGAAGACGGCGTTGAGCGCGCCGCCGATGAGCAGGATGTAGAGGATGTTGGGCACGGTGTTGGCGACGTTGTACCCGTCGGCCTTGAGTCCGGTGCCGAGCGCGGCGACGACGACCGCCGAGCGTATGAAACCGGTCGCCCGGGAGACGATGGAGCCGGCCGCCATGACGGCGCCGTTGCGCAGCACCGAGCGGGGCTTGTGATCCGCGACCGCCGTGGTGGCCGCTCCGGTGGCCGTCACCGGCGGGCCAGGTACGCCTGGAACGCCCGGTACAGGGTGTTGTTCGTGGCTCCGCCCACCGATGCCTCCCACTCTCCGAGCGTCTCGACGACCTGACCGCCGGTACCGAGTTTCCAGCGGAGCAGCCCGAAGGGGCGGTCGTCGGGGTCAAGGGTGGAGGGTACCCCGCGCATGTCGTGCACATCGGCACCGAGCCCGTGGGCATCGAGCATCATCCGCCACTGCAGCGCGTTGCTGGGGCGGACCTCGCGGCGGTGGTCGGCGGACGCCCCGGTCTGGTACCAGACCCGGCGGCCGGTGCTGATCATGGTGTGGGCAGCCAGGATCTCGCCCTGGTGGACGGCGAGGTAGAGCCGCATCCGGCCGGGCTGTTCGGCGTTGAGCACGGCGTACTGCCGCTGGTAGTACGCCAGGGAGCGGCCGAGCCGGAAGCCGTCGCGTTCTTCGGTGATCCGCAGCAGCCGGTGGAACTCGGGCAGCTCGGACTCGCCGCCGATGACGATCCGCACCCCGGACTTCTCGGCCCTGCGGACGTTGCGGCGCCATTCCTGGTTGAGCCCGGACCAGAGCTGGCCGGGGGTCCGTCCGGCGAGCGGCACTTGGAAGACGTGGCGCGGCTGTGCGTCGGCGTCCTCGCCGCCGTCGCCGCCGCAGCGGTGCCAGCCGCGCGCCCTCAGCCGTTCGGCGACGGCCGCGCCGAGCGGGTCCACCTCGCTCGCCAGCACGTCGCAGACCCTCCGGCCCGGCCCGGTGGCCGCCTTGAGACGGCCGGTGTCCCAGCGGCGGTACGCCGGTGAGGGACCTATCCGTACGGCGAAGGCGCCGGCCCTGCGCAGATGCGCCATGAGCGGGCCGAGCCAGCCGTCGATGTCGGGGTCGGCCCAGTCGGCGACCGGACCCTCGGGCAGATAGGCGAAGTACTTGCGGGTTCCGGGGAATTGCCGGTAGAGCACCAGAGCGACGCCGGTCGGTTCACCGGATCCGTTGTGCCAGCCGACCATTTCGGAGGTCCAGCGGTCCTTCACCCCGGCCCAGGACGGGTACTGCAGAAAGCTCGCCCCGGGGCGGGTGTCCAGGAACGCCCGGTGCTCGGCGGCGGTCAGTTGGCGTATCCGCAGCTCCTGGTCATGGCGGCGGTCTCCGGTCGCGAGCAGCGCTGACATGTTCGTGGCCCTCCCTTGTCCGCCCCGCTGTCGGCTCTGCGGGGCGCACAGGATGCTCACAGCGGTCCGTGACGGAGCCGAGCGGCATATGTGACCGGACGATGACCGTTGCGCTGCAGTGCATGTCACACAGGACATTTACCGGCTTTCGACCGATTTGCGGAACCTATCGTCGGATGAACACCTCTCCATCGACGAGAAGCACTGCCTTGGAGGTTTTTCCGTTGATCGCTGCACCCCGGCGGCCCGTACGCCGTACCGCTCCGCTCGGCCGCCCGGTCCGGCTCACCCTGATCGCCGGTACCGCGGTGCTCGGTACCGTGCTCACCGGCTGTTCCGGTGCCGACGCCTCGGAATCGGGCAAGGACTCGGGCAAGGGGCACGCGGCCGCGCCGGCCTCCGAGGCCAGGATCTCGGTGAACCTCCGCGGCAGCCAGGCCGCCCCGGGGACGCCGGTGAAGGTGACGCTCGACAGCGGGAAGCTGAGGACGGTCACGGTGAGCGCGAAGGGGGGCGAGGCCCTGACCGGCCGGATCTCCGCCGACGGCAGGACGTGGACCTCCGACCGGCCGGCCGCACCCGGCACCACGTACGGCGTCGAGGCGAAGAACACCGAGGGCGCCGGCGCCGAGGCCGGATTCACCACCGCCGCCGCGGACAAGGTCAACAAGCTGACGCTCGCCCCCGGCAAGAACACCACGGTCGGCATCGGCCAGCCGCTGTCGATCGTCTTCGACAACCCGGTCAAGGACAAGGCAGCGGTCGAGAAGGCCCTGAAGGTCTCCACCTCGAACAACACCGAGGGCTCCTGGGGCTGGCTGCAGGACTACTCCGGAAAGGACCGCGTCGACTGGCGGCCCAAGGAGTACTGGAAGTCCGGTACGAAGGTCACGCTCGACGCCGATCTCAACGGCATCGACTCGGGCCCGTCCGGAGGCTGGTTCGTGCGTGACTACCGGACCACCTTCACAGTCGGCGCCGAACAGGTGGTCAAGGTCGATCTCGACCGTCACCGGCTGGCGCTGAAGCGGGACGGGAAGACCGTCATGGACGTGCCCATGTCGGCCGGCACCCCCGGCGGCGACAAGGCGTCCTGGCGCGGCACCGCCGTGCTGATGGCCAAGGAGGGCACGATCAACATGCGCTCCGAGACGGTCGGCCTCGGCGACGCCTACGACAAGATGGTCGACTTCTCGATGCGACTGACCTGGTCGGGGATGTACGCCCATGCGGCGCCGTGGAACGCGGCCTACTTCGGGGTGGCCAACCACAGTTCGGGCTGTGTCGGGATGAGCGACACCAATGCCGCCGCGCTCTACCAGCAGGTGCGGGTCGGCGACCCGTTCGAGATCACCGGCGCGGACGCCAAGGGCACGGTCGCCGAGGGCAACGGGTACGGGGCGTGGAACGTGTCGTGGTCCGACTGGCAGGCCAGGAGCGCGCTGTAGCGGGCCCCGGAGCAGCGCCGGGCCTCGGGCGGCGGGCCGGCGATCACTACCCGGCCCCGGCGGGATCACGCTCAAGGGCAATGTGTTCACGCCCGCGGGAGCGGAGCCTGGCGCGAAGCACCCGCTGATCGTGCTGCCCACCAGATGGGGCATGCCGCAGGCACGGCGAAGCCCCACACCACGGTGACCGCGAACAAGGAGAGCGGCACCTTCGTCGCGTATCTCCACGACGAAGGGCCGCTCGGTCTCGGCAAGCTGGTCAGCAACGCCCCCTATACCTTCCACGGGCAGACGTCGGGCCGGCCGTTCCCCGCAGACCTGGAGCTGTTCTCCACCCCTACGATGTTCCGGCCGGTGACCGTCTCACCCTGGTGATCGACACCGTCGACCCGCTGTACGTCGAGCACAACCCGACCGGATCACAGCTGACCTTCTTCTCGTCCCCGGCGGACCCGTCATACGTGTCCGTACCGTTGCGCGAGAAGTGATCACCGGCTGCTGCCGGACGGGCCACCGCTGCTCGGGGGCCGCCTCACGGCGGACCCCGGCTACTGCACTCCCGGCAGCAGCGTTCCTGGTTCGGCCGGTGCGATCTCCACGGCCTTCATCTTCGGATTGCGCCGTTCCCGCTTGGCCACCCAGGTCGCGAACCAGGAGAGCAGCATGCACATCCCGATGTAGATCGGCGAGATCACCATCACCACGGGGATGAAGGGAAGATCGTAGTCGAGGTTGGACGCGATGAGCTTGCCCGCGTGGAGGAATTCCTCGTAGGTGATCAGATAGCCGAGCGAGGTGTCCTTCAGCGCCACGACCAACTGGCTGATGATCGTGGGCAGCATGGCCCGCACCGCCTGCGGGGCCAGTACGTAGGTGGTGACCTGTGTCTTGCGCAGGCCCAGGGCGTACGCCGCCTCTGACTGACCGCGCTCCACCGAGACGATCCCGGTACGGAAGACCTCGGCGAGCACCGAGCCGTTGTACAGCGTCAGACCGGTGACCAGCGCGGGCAGCGGCTGCACCTTCAGCGCCACGAAGATGAAGAAGATCATCACCAGTACGGGCATGGCCCGGAAGAACTCCACGAGCAGCGTCGCGATCCAGCGCACCGGCCGGTGATCGGAGAGCCGGCCCACGGCGAGGATCGCGCCGAGCAGGAGGGAGAGCACCGCGGCGTACGCGAAAGCCTTGAGGGTGTTGCCCAGTCCGCGCAGCAGCAGTTCCTGGATGCCCTTGTACGTGAAGGGGGTCCACTTGGCGCTGGTGAACTGTCCGGTGTCGAAGAGCAGATAGACGACCCAGCCGAGCAGGGCGAGGATCAGGGCCGTCGAGACGATCCCGTACAGGAGATGGCGCTTGCGGGTCGCCGGACCCGGAATGTCGTAGAGCGCCGTGGCGGACGGCGCGGTGCGGGTGGTCATCGGGCGACTCCCCAGCGCTTCTCCATCACGTTGAAGAGCGCACTGATGGACAGCGTGATGATCAGGTAGCCGACGGCGATCCAGACGAAGGTCCAGATGATGCTGTAGCCCAGCTCGTTGAGGGTCTTGTAGGTGCCGAGCAGCTCGGTGACGCTGAACGCCCCGGCGATCGCCGAGTTCTTGGCGAGGGCGATGAGGGTGGAGCCGACCGGCGGAATCACCGACCGGAACGCCTGGGGCAGCACCACGGTGTTCAGTGTCTGGCCGAACGTCATGCCGAGGCTGCGGGCCGCCTCGCCCTGTCCCGTCGGCACGGTGTTGATGCCCGAGCGCAGCACCTCGCAGATGAACGCGGAGGTGTAGCAGCCGAGCGCCAGGACCGCGAAGACCTCGAAGGGAAGGACCAGGCCGAAGCGGGGCAGTCCGAGCAGGACCGCGAAGAAGAGCAGCGTCAGCGGGGTGTTGCGCAGCACTGTCACCCAGACCGTGCCCAGTACCCGCAGCGAACCGACGGGGGCCACCCGGAAGGAGGCCATGATGAAGCCGAGGAGCAGGGCGAGGATCGAGGAGTAGACGGTCAGTTCGACCGTGCCCAGGAAACCCTTGCCGTAGAGCGAGAAATTCTCGGTGAGTACGTCCATGGTCGGTGCCCGCCCTCTCAGGTGGCCGGGTAGCGGTCGATGGGCGGCGGCTTCGGCGCGGGAGCCCCGGAGAGGCCGAGCGTGGCCTCGAACGCCTTCTTCCAGTTGCCGTTCTTCTGATTCGCCTCCAGGGCGTCGTCGAGGGCGAACCGCAGCGCGTTGTCGCTGCGTGGGACTCCGATGCCGTACGGCTCCTGGGAGAACGGCTTGCCCACGACCTTCATCTCCTCGGGCGCCTTGGCCGCGAAGCCCAGCAGGATGGCATCGTCGGTGGTGACGGCGTCGACCTGGTAGGTCAGCAGGTTGTCGACGCAGATCGAGTAGGTGTCGTAGGAGACCAGGATCGCCTTCGGGTAGTCGGCGGCGATGCGCTGGTACGGGGTCGACCCGGCGGCCGAGCAGACCGTCCTGCCGGCCAGGTCCTGCGGGCCGTTGATGTTGTGTTCGTCGGTGCGGACGAGGAGGCCCTGTCCGGCCATGTAGTAGGGGCCGGCGAAGCCGACGAGTTTCTTGCGCATCTCGTTGATGGTGTAGGTGCCGACGTAGTAGTCGATCTGCCCGTTCTGCAGCGCCGTCTCGCGGTTGGCGGAGGCGATGGTCTTGAAACGGATCGTCTTCGGGTCGAAGCCGAGCGAGGCCGCCATCATCCTGGCGATCTCGATGTCGAAGCCGGAGTAGATGCCGGTGGCCGGGTCCTTCTCGCCCAGGTAGGGCTGGTCCTCCTTGGCCCCGACCCGGAGGTAGCCGCGCTTCTTCGCCTTCGTCCAGGTCGGCGAGGCGGGCAGCCGGAAAGCGGTGTCGACCTTGTACACCGGCAGTTGCTCGGGCTTGGGACCCTTGACCGGCGGGCTGCCCTCCTTGCCGCACGCGGCGGCGAGCACGGCCAGCAGGAGGCCGGCGCAGGCGGCCAGAACTCTTCTCGTACGCAACACGGAGCCCCCCGTCAGTGCTTGAGGATCTTGGACAGGAAGTCCTTGGCGCGCTCGCTCTCGGGAGCGGTGAAGAACGCCTCGGGAGTGCGGTCCTCGACGATGCGTCCGTCGGCCATGAAGACCACGCGGTTGGCGGCGGAGCGGGCGAAGCCCATCTCGTGCGTGACGACGACCATGGTCATGCCGTCCCGGGCGAGCTGCTGCATGACCTCCAGCACCTCGTTGATCATCTCCGGGTCGAGCGCCGAGGTGGGCTCGTCGAAGAGCAGCGCCTTGGGGTCCATGGCGAGGGCTCGGGCGATGGCGACGCGCTGCTGCTGGCCGCCGGAGAGCTGGGCGGGGAACTTGTCGGCCTGCGAGGCCAGTCCGACCCGCTCCAGCAGTTCACGGGAGCGCCGGTCGGCCTCGTCCTTCTTGCGCTTGCGGACCTTGAGCTGGGCGAGCGAGACATTGGCCAGCACGGTCCGGTGCGCGAACAGGTTGAACGACTGGAAGACCATGCCCACTTCGGCCCGGAGCTGGGCGAGGCCCTTCCCCTCCTCGGGGAGGGGTCTGCCGTCGATCGCGATATGGCCGGACTCGATCGTCTCCAGCCGGTTGATGGTCCGGCAGAGCGTCGATTTGCCGGAGCCGGAGGGGCCGATGACCACCACCACCTCCCCGCGGCCGACGGTGAGATTGATGTCCCGCAGTACGTGCAACTGTCCGTAGTGCTTGTTGACGTCCCGCAGTTCGATCAACGGATCGACGGCCATACGCTGCCCTACCCACTTTTCTCTGTGTCGAGGTCAGCGCAAACTATCCAGCGCGAAAAGGGACTTCGCCGCCGACACGCACAAATGGAGGCATAAGGCTTCTTGTTCGGTTGTAGTGAAATCTCTACCTCTCGGCCGACTCCGAGTACACCTGCGAGAGCTCGGGGCTGCCCGCCATCGCCCAGTCCAGCCCGGCCTCGACCACATCGATCTCCCGCCCGGAGGCAAGCAGCACCACGGGCTGCCCACTGGGCCGGATGCTCCAGACCGCACCGGGGACGTTCCGCACCAGGACCGTCCCGAGGTACAGCCCCGCGTCGTTGCCCAGCCAGGGCAGCTCCTCCGGGTCGTCGCGCCAGCGCGGCGGCAACTGGTCGAGCGCCGCCAACGAGGCCGGGCTGTCGTCGAGTTCGAGCCCGCGCTGCCCCGCTCGGACACGCAGCAGCTCGCACTCGGCGAGGAGCTCGGCCACGCCATCGGGATCGGCCGCGACGGCAGCGGCGAACCCGGCCCCCCGCACACCGTCGTGACGCTTACGCCAGTTGTCCAAGAAAGGGATGTTCATGATCGGATTCCCGCCGCTGCGCTGCCGCCGAATTCAGCTCGCACTTGAGGGGTGGCGAGCGTGAGCCATCGCCAGTAGTT